>DASRPJ010000337.1:0-15128 GCA_035646435.1 Thermoanaerobaculia bacterium
GCTGCGCTTCGCGAAGACCTGATCCGGCGCAACGTAGATTTGCTCTTCGCCGTGATCGCCGCGGGGAATAGACAGGCTCTGTCGTTGATGGAGGGACGGCTCGGGACCCCCCGCTGGCGGCAGATCGGGAGCTTCCGCGTCTGCGAGTTTCTTCCCTCGCCATTTGCAGGGCGCTCGAATGCTTACGACATCGGCCCCGTCCGGCCGAACGAACGGGGATCGCTCGTTGCCCTCGTGAACGGCTTCAACCGCGGCTATCAATTCGGGCCGGAGATCGCGCCGGAAGACGCGAATCCCGCACCATTCGCGAGAACTCTGGTCGCGCGAGCGGGGCGGGAGGTCGTGGCGACGTTGACCGCTTTCGACACGGCCGAGGTCAAGAGCAACGTCGTTGTTGCTCTCCCGCCTTCGCTGCAGGCCGCGCTCGCTGCGCTCTACCCGCTCCGCCTCGTCCTGCCCCGTCTTCGGATTCCGTCCGTGGGAGAGCCTCTGCGGCTGCTCTATCTCCGGAACGCGGCACACCGGAAAGGCCACGAGCGCGCCCTGCGAGCGCTCATACAAAGGGCCCGCTTCGAGGCCTATGAGAGAGAGTACTCATTCGCCGTGCTCGGAATTCACGAGCGGGACCCTCTGTCTGCAATCGTCAAAGGACTCCCGAAGTTCGTTTTCTCTACGCACGCCTTCGCCACGAGCCTGGTGGGGGGGCACGATCTCGAAGCGATCGCGGCGGGGATTCCAATGGAGGATTTTGCGCTCGTCTAGGCGAGCCCGTTAGGAGAAGAGCGTATGCCGTACACGGCAGTCGCGGATTGCGAGTTGTCTCCCGAGGAATGTGGCGTCTATGCCGACATCCTTTCTCAGGCGGTTACGGGTGAGCTCGTGGGAATGCAGAATTTCGCGGTGCTCGTCGGGCTCTACGACGACATCGACGAGAAGATCGAAGCGCTCGAGCATGCCGAGATCGAGAAACGCCATGCCGTGACGTTCCGCTCTCTTGCGAGGGATCTCGGGGTCACGGCAATTGCCGATCTCGATGCCCCGTACTGGAGAAGGATCCACGAAGCTTTTCTGCGTCGGGCGGCGAAGAGAGACCTGACGGCCTGCATGCTGATTCAGGAACTGATGCTCGAGTCCTTTGCCGTCTCCATGTACGGGAGGATCGGTGCCACTGCACCGGGCCGCCTGGGACGGACGTTCGCAGGGATCGCGGCGGAGGAAACCGAGCACCTTGATCATGCCGTGGAGCTCTTGGGCCGCGATTTCGCGCGCGACCCCGAAGGGCTGGAGTCGAAAGTCGCCGCAGTTCACGATGAGGTCATGACGGTCCTTGCGGAGATGGTCGCCCGGGAGGACCCCGCGGGACACTGTGGCCTGTGCCGCGAGGCATGCGTCAAGGGTTCTCTCGGCCGTGTGAATCTGGACATCGTCCGTCTGAGAGGCGAAGCCTTGAATCTGTACATGAGATCGCTCGACCGCATCGGTCTGGCCGGAGAGAAAACGCTTCAATGGGTTGCCCGGCTCCCGGTTTGATTCGCCACGGCTCGGGCTCCGCCGACTTCGCCCTGATCGGCCACAGCGATAGCTGGGCGTCGTCAGTTGCCGTGATGCAGGCGCTTCGAGGGACCGGGCCGAGGCCGCTTTCCGACGCCGACGTCCGCGAGATCCTGCCCTGGATTCCTCCCCGCACCGTTTGCCGAGTTCTCGTCCGGTCGCAACTGGGGACGGAAGCGCGTGGCGTTTACATCGACAGTTTCATCTCACCCGATCAGCTCGAGCCGCCCTTCCATCACGCGAACGTGAGGCGAATTCGAGAAGCGGCGGACTGTGCAGTTCGTGAGGGAGCGTCGATAGCGACGCTCGGCGGCTTCAGCTCGATCCTGCTCGAAGGGAGGGTGGAACTCCTGCCGCCGGACTGCGGGACCGTATTCACGACGGGAAACACCCTCACAGTGGCGTACATCGTTCACGGGGTTGCGGAAGCCGCTCGATTGTCGGGAAGATCTCTCTCGGATCTGACACTTCTGATCGTCGGCGCGACCGGCGACGTGGGTTCCGGGTGCGGCCGGTATCTCGCACCCCGGGTCAAGAGACTCCTCATCTGTGCGCGCAATCCCGCACGACTCACCAGGGAATTGGAGTCGCTTCGGCACCATGACCCCCAGGCGCGAGCGGCGACCGAAGTCGCCGAACTCCTGCCGGAGGCCGACGTGATCATCTGCGCGGCCAGTCTCCCATCCTCTTCGCTCGACTTGTCACGAACCGGACGGGAAGCGATCGTTTGCGACGCCGGCTATCCGCGAAACGTCCGTTTCGGAGGGGAAGAAACGGACCGTATGGTCTTTTCCGGAGGCATGGGGCAGGTGAAGGCGGGGATCCGGCTCGAGCCGAACCTCAGTCAATCGCTGAGTCCTCATCCCTTTCCGAACATCGCTTACGGCTGCCTCCTCGAAGGCATGCTCCTGGCCCTCGAAAAGCGGTTCGAGTCGTTTTCCCGGGGCCGCGGCCACATCACGGTTGAGAAGGTGGACGAGATCTGGGACCTTGCGCAGAAGCACGGCTTTGACCTCGCTCCCTTCTTCTACGGGGAGCGACCCTGGGACGAAGCGTTCGTCGGTTCGACGAGGCAAGTCCTCTCGTGAAAAAGGCGGACGGCGGCCAGGTCGCCCTTTCCGAGCTCCTCTTTTCTCAGAGCTGGGAAGATCCGGAGTCCGACCGACGGGCCTTGCAACTTCGGTCGGGTAACTCGCTGTTCTGCATCACGTCGGGTGGCTGCAATGCCCTCGGATTCCTTCTGCAGGACCCTCGCGTCGTCTATGCAGTCGACATCAACCCCTCGCAGTCCCATCTCCTGGAGCTGAAACGGGCCGCGCTCCGGCGACTTCCGTTTCCTCGACTACACGAGTTCCTCGGGCTGCGACCGAGCTCCGAGCGAAAGGAAGTTTTCGAAGTGATCGCTCCTGACTTGAGTCCCGACGCCGCTCGATACTGGAGACTGCGAGAAGACGTCGTTCGGGAAGGCGTCCTGGGCCAGGGGCGGTACGAGCGGTTTCTCCGAGTTTTCCGACGAGGTTTGCGGCTCCTCCAGGGGCGTGACCGCATCAACGGTCTCTTCGCATGCCGGACCTTGACCGAGCAGCGCGACTTTTACGATCGGGTCTGGGAGACGGGGCGCTGGCGGCTGCTGTTCAAGCTCATGTTCAACAAACGCATGCTCGCCCGCCGAGGCCTTTCGGCCGATTACTTTCGGTTCGATGATGGCTCGACCTCGTTCTCCGAGAGTTTCTACCGTCGGGCGAAACGGGCGTTTCGCGACATCCCCATTCGTGAGAACTATTTCCTCGCTCAGTACCTGCTCGGCAGCTACCGCGACGCCGAGGCTCTCCCCGACTACCTCAAAGAACGCAACCTGGAAATCATTCGCGACCGCCTGGATCGAATCCAGATCGTCACGGAAGACGCCAAGGTGTGGCTCGCTCGGCGCGAGACGGCCTCGATCGATGCGTTCAGCCTTTCGAACATCTGCGAGCTGATGAGCCTCGAGGAGACGGAGGTGACGTTCAGGGAAGTGGCCCGAACCGCGAACCGGGCCGCTCGGATCTGCTTTCGTAATCTGATGATTCCCCGCACGGTTCCCGAACACCTTCAAGACCGGATCCGCCGCGATGCGGATCTGAGCGCGACGCTTCTCGCGGAGGACCGCTCGATCGTCTACTCGCGGGTCGATGCCTACAGAATCGCCTGACCCGGACCCAGCGACACGCCCCGATCCACACCGTCCGGCACCCTGCGAAGGAGCGCGATCGCTCCCAGCATGAAGAGAACGAGCGACGCGACCGCGGCGCGATAGCCGACGCTCTCCCCGTAGGGGCGGAAGAGGTGGTCCGCGATCAGCGCCCACACGAGCGGCCCGACGATCGCCGCCGCGCGCGCGGAGAGGACGAGGAGGCCGAAGAACCGTCCCGCCTCCGAGTCGGGCACGAGCGTGAGGAGGAGCGGCCGCTCGACCGACCAGATCCCGCCGAACACGAAGCCGAGGAGGGCGCCGCCCGCCCAGAAGGCGGCGAGGCCCGGCGCGAGGGCGATCGCGAGAAGTCCCGCCACCCAACCCCACAGGACGAAGACGAGCGTCCGGCGCGGACCGATGCGGTCGCTCGCGAACCCGGCGAGGTAGGAGCCGATGACCGCCGGCACCGTCAGAGCGACGAAGAGCTTCGCTTCTTCTCCCTTCGCGAGGCCCAGCACCTTGACCGCGTAGATCGCCATGAACGCGATCGCCGTTCCGAGAGCGTCCTGGTACAGGTACGACGCGAAAAGGAATCGGCGGAGACCCGGATGCTTCTTCGCGTCCCGGAACGCTTCCGCGACCTTCGCGGCGATCTCACGGAACCGGACGGTCGGGCGCTCGCCGCGCGAGCGCGGAACGTGGTCGTGGCAAAAGAGGAAGAGCGGGAGCGAAAAAAGGAGAAAGAGCGCCGCGGTCGGCAGGAACGCCGCCTCGCGCCCGGCGGGACCGCCGAGACTCCACTTCCCGGAGACGAGGGGCGCCACCAGCATGACGCCCGCGATCGAGCCGACGTATCCGAGCGCGGTCCCGAGGCCGGAGAGACGCCCGTGCCGTTCGGGCGGTACGAGCTCCGGCATCATCGCGTTGTAGAAGGGGAGTGCGAGCTGGTACGCGAGGTTCGCGACCGCATACGCCGCGAGCAGGAGCAGGAGCACGGTCGGCGGCGCGAGCGCGGCCCGCGCGACAGGGTCGAGGAGCGCCGTCGCGGCCACGCACGCGAGCGTGAGCCCGATGACCCACGGCTTGCGCCGCCGCGAGACGTCGGACCGCGCCCCGAAGAGCGGCGCCGCGAAGAGCACGACGACCGACGCGGCGCTCGTCGCGAGCGAGAGGGCGGTTGCCGAGGCCCCGCGCTCGACGACGATCCACACGGGAAAGTAGAGCGTCGCGATGTTCATCGAGAAGATGGTGTTGGCGAAGTCGTAGAGCGCCCAGCTGCCGCGCTCGAGCGCCGGAGCCGGTTCCCGGACGACGAGCTCGCCCGACGGCGCGACGGAAACCCGGTTCATGGGGTCAAGCGTGCATTTTGGCGTTATTCGACCGGAAACTGCCAAACTACACGCCTGACCCCGAATTGGGAGGGAACATGCTCGCTCGCGTCTTCGCGGTACTTCTCCTCTTCGCGCCCGTCGGCGGCGCAGCGGCCGATCTTCCGAGAGTCACCCTCGCGCTCGTCGGCGGACAGATCGTGGACGGCTACGAGGGCAAGCCGATCACGGACGGCGTGATCCTGATCGCGGGGGAGCGCATCGCGGCGCTCGGGCCGCGGTCGCAGGTGCCGGTGCCGGCCGGAGTCGCGACGATCGACACGCGCGGCATGACGCTCCTGCCGGGGCTCGCCGACATGCACGTCCACCTGATGATCCTCGGGCACGGCGACTACGAGCACTGGGACACCACGTACCGGTCGCGCTTCCGCGACGAGATCATGCCCGCCGCCGCGCGCCAGCTGGTCACGAGCGGAGTCACGTTCGCGCGCGAGCTGGGAGCGCCGCTCGAAGACATCCTCCACGTCAAGCGCCGGATCGAGCGGGGCGAGATCCCCGGCCCGCGCCTTTTCGTCTCCGGACCGTTCATCCAGCACAAGCCCTACAACGAGTACGAGAAGGAATTCCGCTGGGGCGTCACGGGTGCGGCGGACGCGCGCGCGAAGGTGCAGAAGCTCGCGAACGCGGGCGTGGACTTCATCAAGCTCATCGACCAGGACCAGATGACCGACGACGAGGTCCGCGCGGTCGTCGAGACCGCGCACAGGGCGGGGAAGCCGGTCGTCGCGCACGCGCATCGCGAAGACGAGATCCGGATCGGTTTGAAGCACGGAGTCGACAGCTTCGAACATACCGGCCTCGCGACCGAGCCCGGTTATCCGGAGGACATCCTCGCGGGCCTCCGGCGACGCAACCAGACGCTCTTCTGGTGTCCGACGATCGAAGGCCTCTTTCTCTCGGAGTACACTGCCGACGTCTTTCCGGAGCGGCTGAACGACCCGCGCTGGCAGGAGGGTGTCGCGCCCGACCTCGTCGCCGACATCCGGAAGTCGCTCGCCAACGTCTCCTCCCTCCCGTACTTCACGCTCGTGCGCCGCCGGATTCCGACGCTCGCGAACAAGTTCCGCCAGCTCCGCGAGACGGGCGTGACGCTGATCGTGGGCACCGACTCGGGGATCCCCGGGAACTTCCACACGGACTCGACGTGGCGCGAGCTCGCCACCTGGGTGCGGCTCGGGATGACGCCGATGCAGGCGATCGCGGGCGCCACGCGGTGGGCCGCGGCCTTCCTGAAGAAGGAGAAGGAGTTCGGGACGCTCGCCCCGGGCCGCTACGCCGACATCGTGGGGGTGCGCGGCGACGTCCTCTCGAACGTCGAGCTCCTCGCCCGCCCCGACGTCGTCGTCAAGAACGGTATCCGCGTCCGGTAACTCGGGGTCAGGCGCGCAGTTTGGCGTTATTGCGTTCCAAACTGCCAAACTACCTGCCTGACCCCGTCGGTAAGCGTTTTGCAACCCCGGGGATCGGGGAAGGAGAATCCGCCATGGACGAACAGCCGGACCGTTCGGATTCCGCCGACCGCACAGTCGTGGACGAAATGCGGGAGCTCGGGCAGTCGCTTTCCGCTCTCGGGAGGACGGCGTTCAAGGGAGGTCGCGTCCTGTCCGTCGAGGTCCTCCGCTCCGTGCGAGCGATCGTCGACAAGGCGAAGGACGAGATCGACCGCATGGCCGCCGCCGACAAGAGGCCGCCCGAATGAGCCGCCGGACCCTTCTCAGCGCCGGAGCGGCGGCCCTCTTCGCCGCGACGCTCGCGTCGGCGTGCGCGACGTCGAAAGACCCGATGCTCGGCCACAAGGTGCTCGACGCCACTGTCGTCGACCGCCGGTACGACCCGCCGGGGACGGGGGGCGCGAGCTATCGCGGCAGCGGCAATTACTACCTCGTCTTCGAGGCGCGCGAGGGCGACGCCACGGCGCGCTACACGTACCAGGTCACGCAGTCGCAATACCAGCGGTTCCAGGAAGGCGCGAACGTCCGGATCATCCTGGTCGACAGCAACCTTCGGGACATCCGGAAGGTCGATTGAGCCGCCGCAAGCCCGGAACCACGATCGAGAAGCCGCGATCGCGCGCGCTCGAGCCGGAGGTGCTGCCGAAGGACCCCTCACCCCGACCCTCACCCCGGAGGGGAGAGGGAGCGGACGCGCCCGACGCGTGGGTCGAAAAGCTCGCGTGGCTGATGGACCGCTCGATCCCGATCGGGCGCTGGAAGATCGGACTCGACGGGATCATCGGCCTCGTTCCGGGACTCGGGGACCTCGTGGGGGCGGTCATCTCGGGCGTCATCGTCGCCGCGGCCATTCGCGCCGGAGTCCCGCGCTCGGCGATCGCCCGGATGCTCGCGAACGTGGGGATCGAGGCGGTCGTCGGCATCGTCCCGTTCCTGGGCGACCTCTTCGACATGGCCTACAAGGCGAACACGAAGAACGTGGAGATCTACCGCGAGGCGCTCCGCGGCGGGCGCGACCGGAAGAAGGACTCGCTCTACGTCGCCGGCGTCGTCCTCGTGTTCGCGGCGATCGTCGCGATCCCCATCGTCGCGGTCATCCTGCTCTTCGGCCTCTTCTGACGGGCCGGAACCGGTTCTAGAGGGCCCTCAGAGGCGGATCCTCCGGGTGCGCCGACCAGGCGGTCGAAGGTCCACTCCGCTTATCATCCGGCGAGAGAGTGTCTTCCCGATTCCTTCCCAAGACCTTCACGGTCCTGCGCGGTTACACGCGCGCGCAACTCGCTTCGGATCTCCAGGCCGGCGTGATCGTCGGCGTGGTCGCGATTCCCCTGGCCCTTGCTTTCGCAATCGCGTCGGGCCTGGCGCCCGAGAATGGCCTGATCACGGCAATCGTCGCGGGGTTCCTGATCTCCCTTCTCGGCGGAAGCCGAGTCCAGATCGGCGGGCCGACGGGCGCCTTTGTCGTCATCGTCGCCGGGATCGTGCAGAAGCACGGTGCGGACAAGCTCCTCGCCTGCACGCTTCTCGCGGGAGCGATTCTCGTCCTTCTCGGTGTCGGGCGGTTCGGCGGCGCGATCAAGTTCATCCCGTATCCCGTAGTGACCGGATTCACGAGCGGCATCGCGGTGATCATCTTTTCTTCCCAGGTCCCGGACCTGCTCGGTCTGCCGGCGCGACCCCTCTCCGCCTCCTTCCTCGAGAGGTGGGCGGGCCTCGGGTCGGCGGTCGGGGAGTTGTCCGGAGCAGCCATCGGAGTTTCGGCCGCATCCCTCGCACTCCTTCTTCTCTGGCCGCGCTTGACGCGCAAGGTTCCCGCCCCGATCGTCGTCATCCTTGCCGCGACCGTCGCCGTCGCCTTCCTCCAGATTCCGGTCGAAACGATCGGCTCCCGGTTCGGAAACGTCACGGTCTCGATCGGCGCTCCCCGGATCCCCTCGATCGAGCTGTCGTGGTTCCGCGAGCTCTTCTCGCCGGCCGTGACGATCGCGCTCCTCGCCGGAATCGAGTCGCTGCTCTCGGCAGTCGTCGCCGACGGGATGATCGGGAGCCGCCACAAGTCGAACGTCGAGCTCGTCGGGCAGGGGATCGCGAACATCGGCTCAGCTCTCTTCGGAGGGATGCCCGCGACGGGCGCAATCGCCCGCACGGCCACGAACGTGAAGAACGGTGGGAGAACCCCGGTCGCGGGAATGACGCACGCGGTCACGATCCTCGCCGTCCTGCTTCTCTTCGGAAAATACGTCCAGTTCATTCCACTCGCGTCGCTCGCGGCGATCCTGGTCGTGGTGGCGTACCACATGAGCGAGTGGCGCGCGTTCGCGACGCTCCTGAAGACGCCGCGCAGCGACGTGCTCGTGCTGCTGACGACGTTCCTCCTCACGGTGCTCGTGGACCTGACGGTTGCCGTGCAGGCCGGCGTGGTGCTGGCCGCCTTCCTGTTCATCAAGCGCATGGCGGACGTGACCAACGTCGGGATGGTGACGAGCGAAATCGCGGAAGCGGTCGACGGGACGATGACGGAGGACACGGAGGGGGTCGCGCGCCGCCGGATCCCCCCGGGCGTCGAGGTCTACGAGGTGAACGGTCCGTTCTTCTTCGGGGCGGCGGACAAGATCAAGGACGTCCTGCACTTCGTCGCGAGGAAACCGAAGGTCTTCATCCTCCGGATGCGCAACGTCCCCGCGATCGACGCCTCCGGCATCCGGGTGCTCGACGACCTGCATTCATCGTTCGTGCGCCAGGGAATCCAGTTCATCATCGCAGGCATCCACGCGCAGCCGCTCAATGCTCTCGAGCGCGCGGGAGCGACGGAGCGCTACGGGCGCGAAAACTTCGTCGCGACGCTCGACGAGGCGCTCGCCCGGGCGCGCCAGCTCGGTCGGGAGAACCCTTCCTCGGAAGGCGCCGCTACGGGCTGACCGCCGCGGTCGTTGCCCGCGCGCGCGCCGTCGAGCCGGGCGCGTACTCCGGATCGATCCGGCGCATCCGCTCGTGGATGTCGCGGACGAGGCTTTCTTTTCCGGAGCGTTTCGCCTGTTCCGCGATCCGCTCGAGCCGGAAGAGCCCTTCACCCCAGGCGTCGAAGCGGGGGTTTGCCGCGAGGTCGTCGGCGAGCTTCAGCAGGTGGTCTTCCGAGGCCTTTTCGGTCAGCGCGAGCTCGGCCTCCAGCTGCTGGATGAACGGCTCGACGAATCGCTCCATCCACCTTCCGTCGGAGCCGGCGTCGGATCTCGCGGCCTGGAACTCCTTGCGGGCGCGCTTGGCGGCCTCCGACGCCTCCTCGCGCCGCCCGAGCGCGAGAAGGGTCTCGCCCTCGACGGCCGCTCCCGCCGCTCGCGCGCCGGGCGTGCGGTCCCGCAGCTGCTTCGCGGCACGGAGCGCCTCCTCGGGTCTTCCGCGCAGCAAAAGGTATTCGGCGAGCGTCGCGTGCTGCCAGCCGTACTGCCGGTACCGGATCGGGGTGTCGAACGCGCGCCGGAACGACTTCTCCGCTTCGTCCAGGCGGCCGAGGCGCAGGTACGTGTAGCCCAGGAGCTGCAGGTTGTGGACGTGGTGCCAGTCGTCGCCCGGGCGGAGGTTCTCTTCCCGCGCGTAGGCCTCCTCGATCGCGTCGGCCTTCTCGAACTGCTTCAGCGCCTCCTGCCACTTCCCGAGTCGCGGCAGCACGTGGCCGTACATGTGCTGCGCGTGGGCGACGCGGGGCACCGCGTCGGAGTAGATCTTTCCGTGCGCCGCGGCCTCGGCGTGCCGTCCCACGTTCTCGAACGAGTGGACGAGGTAGTGGTGGGCGCCGAAGTGCCCGGGCGAGCGCGCGAGCGCCGCCTCGTAGTACGCGATCGCGCCGATCCCTCCGGCCTGGCCGCGGCCCCACGGTCCCGGCTCCTCCGCGTTGCCGCGCAGAACCCAGAGCTCCGGGTCGGAGGGGTCCGCGGCAATCGCCTTCTCGATCGCGCGCTTGTAGGCGTCGTGTTTCTGGGTCTCCTTGTCGGCTGGAGCGTTCTGCGCCTCGATCTGCTGGGCGCGGAGCGCGATGTGACGGCGCTCGCTCTCCGTTGCTTTCGGGGCGAGCGACGTCGCCTTCTCGATCGCGGCGGCCGCCTCCTTGTCGCGATGGAGGCCCTGCTCCGCGCGCGCGAGCCCCATCCACGCCATCGCGAGGTCCGGGTCTTCGCGGAGAGCCTGGTTGAAGGACCGCGCCGCCTCGATCCACACGTACGAGTGCAGGTACGCGAGACCCTGGTCGTAGAACGCCTGCGCGGCCGGTGTCTTCGTCGTGACCTTCTGGGAAACCTTGCCGACGCCCGCCACGATGGAAACCGGCCGTTGGAGGAGCGCCGCCTCGACGTAGTCGCCGGCCGGCGCGGCGCACGCGGCGTGCGGAGGAAGAGCCTTTTCGCCTTCCGATCCGTCGGCGGACGGGACCACGAGCGCGAAAGCGAGGACCAGAAAGTACGGGCGGTTCATGATGGCTCTCCTCATCCGGAAGCGCTCAATCCTAGCTCTAGAATCACCCGGTGACGCGACGCCCCGATCCGCTGGACGCGTTCCGGCCGGCGGTCCGCCGCTGGTTCGAGTCCTCGTTCGCCGCTCCGACCGCCGCCCAGGTCAAAGGGTGGCCGCCGATCGCGGACGGCCGCTCGACGCTGCTCCTCGCGCCGACGGGGTCGGGCAAGACGCTCGCCGCCTTCCTCGCCGCGATCGATCGTCTCATGTTCTCGCCGGAGCCGCCGAAGAAGGAGCGGTGCCGCGTCCTCTACGTCTCGCCGCTGAAGGCGCTCGCGGTGGACGTCGAGCGGAACCTCCGGGCTCCCCTCGCGGGGATCGCCGCGGCGGCCGGGGCGGCGGGGGAGCCGTTCCGGGTCCCGACGATCGCGATCCGCTCGGGCGACACTCCGGCGGCCGAGCGCGCCCGTATGATCCGCACGCCGCCGGACGTCCTCATCACGACTCCCGAGTCGCTCTACCTGCTCCTGACGTCGTCGGCGCGCGAGGCGCTCCTCTCGGTCGACACCGTGATCGTCGACGAGATCCACTCCGTCGTCGCCTCCAAGCGCGGCGCGCACCTCTTTCTCTCTCTCGAACGGCTCGAAGCCCTGCGCCCCTCGTCCCGGCCGCTCCAGCGCATCGGACTGTCGGCGACTCAGAGGCCGCTCGAAGAAGTCGGGCGGCTCCTCTCCGGCGGCGAGCCCGCGGGCAAGCGCGGCGTCTGGAAGCCGCGGCCGGTGGAGATCGTGGACGCGGGGAGCCGGAAGGCCTTCGACGTGACGGTAGAGGTCCCGGTCGAGGACATGGGGCGACTGGGCGAGATCCTCGAAACGCCGGGCGGCCCCGCCGCCGGACCGCCCGCGCGACGGTCCATCTGGCCGTCGATTCACCCCCGTCTCGTCGAGCTCATCCGCGCGCACCGCTCGACGATGATCTTCGTCAACAGCCGGCGGCTGGCGGAGCGGCTCGCCTCGGCGGTGAACGAGACCGCCGAGGAGGAGATCGCGCTCGCGCACCACGGCTCGATCGCGCGCGAGAAGCGGCTCGAGATCGAAGATCGCCTGAAGCGCGGCGAGCTGCCCGCGATCGTCGCCACGTCCTCGCTCGAACTCGGGATCGACATGGGCGCCGTCGACCTCGTCGTCCAGATCGAGGCGCCGCCCTCCGTCGCTTCCGGGATGCAGCGGATCGGGCGGGCGGGTCACTCGGTCGGCGCGGTGTCGCGCGGCGTGATCTTCCCGAAGTACCGCGGGGATCTCCTTGCTTCCGCCGCCGCGACGATCCGGATGCGCGAGGGGAAGATCGAGGAGACCTTCTATCCGCGCAACCCGCTCGACGTCCTCGCGCAGCAGATCGTCGCGATCGCCGCGATGGACGAGGTCGGAGTCGAGGACCTCTACGCGCTCGTGCGGCGGGCCGCGCCGTTCGCCGACCTTCCGCGCGGGTCGTTCGAGGGGGTCCTCGACATGCTCTCCGGACGCTACCCCTCCGACGAGTT
This sequence comes from Thermoanaerobaculia bacterium, assembly GCA_035646435.1. Taxonomy (GTDB): domain Bacteria; phylum Acidobacteriota; class Thermoanaerobaculia; order UBA5066; family Gp7-AA6; genus Gp7-AA6. The sequence continues at coordinate 12,547 of DASRPJ010000337.1, forward strand.
CGCGGAGCTGAAGCCCCGCATCGTGTGGGACCGGATCGGCGGAAAGGTCCGGGGGCGCGAGGGCGCGCGGCGCGTCGCGGTCGTCAACGCGGGCACGATCCCGGACCGCGGCCTGTATGGAGTGTTTCTCGCGGGCGCCGACGAGAGCGGGAAGAGCCGCCGCGTCGGCGAGCTCGACGAGGAGATGGTCTTCGAGTCGCGCCCGGGGGAGGTGTTCCTGCTCGGTGCGTCGAGCTGGCGGATCGAGGAGATCACGCACGACCGGGTCATCGTGACGCCTGCGCCGGGAGAGCCGGGGAAGATGCCGTTCTGGCACGGGGACCGCCCCGGCCGGCCGCCCGAGTTCGGGCGTGCGATCGGGGAGCTCACGCGGACGCTCGCCGCCGAGACCCGGCGCGACGCGGTCAAGCGGCTGACGGCGGATCACGGCCTCGACCCGCGCGCCGCGTCGAACCTGCGCGCCTACGTCGAGGAGCAGAGCGCGGCGACGGGGGAGGTGCCGAGCGACCGCACGATCGTCGTCGAGCGATACCTCGACGACATGGGGGACTGGCGCGTCTGCATCCTGTCGCCGTTCGGTGCCCGCGTGCACGCGCCTTGGGCGACGGCGGTGCTGGCGAAGCTCGCACACGGGGAAGTCGCGGGGACAGGCCCTGCGGGCCTGCAGCCGCCACAGTTCAAAAACGCGTCCGAGGCCGAGATGCTCTGGTCCGACGACGGGATCGTGTTCCGGCTGCCGGAGTCCGACGAGCCCCCGGCGGCCCCGGACTTCTTCCCCGCGCCGGACGAAGTGGAGGAGCTCGTCACGCGGAGCCTCGGCGGCACCTCCCTCTTCGCCGCGCGGTTCCGGGAGAACGCGGCGCGCGCGCTCCTCCTCCCGCGCCGCCACCCGGGGCGGCGCAGCCCGCTGTGGGCGCAGCGGAAGCGCGCCGCCGACCTGCTCGCCGTGGCGTCGCGCTACGGCTCCTTTCCGATCCTTCTCGAGACGTACCGCGAGTGCCTGCGCGACGTGTTCGATCTCCCGGGCCTCGTCGACATCCTTCGAAGAGTCTCGACGCGGCGCCTGCGCGTCGTCACCGTCGACTCGCGCACGCCTTCTCCCTTCGCGGCGTCGCTCCTCTTTTCCTACGTCGCGAACTTCATCTACGACGGGGATGCTCCGCTCGCGGAGCGTCGCGCGCAGGCGCTCTCGGTGGACCAGGCGCAGCTCCGGGAGCTTCTCGGCGAGGCCGAGCTGCGCGAGCTGCTCGACGCGCGCGCGATCGACGAGCTCGAGCGAACGCTCCAGCGCCTCGAGGTTCGTCCGGTGTCGAACCCGGACGGCCTGCACGATCTGCTCCTCTCTCTCGGGGACCTGACCGAAGAGGAGATCCGCATCCGCGTGTCCCCGCCGGAAGCCGCCACCCACTGGCTGCGCCGGCTCGTTACCGAGCGGCGCGTGATCGCGGTGACGATCGCCGGCGAGCCGCGCTTCGCCGCGGCCGAGGACGCCGCGCGGCTGCGGGACGCGCTCGGCGTCCCTCCGCCCTTGGGCCTTCCCGAAGCCTTTCTCGAGGACGTGGGCGACCCGCTCGGCGACCTCGTCTCCCGCTGGGCGCGCACGCACGGTCCCTTCCGGGCCGAAGACCTCGCGGCGCGGATCGGTCTCCCGCTCGCTCCGATCCGTACGGCTCTCGAGCGACTCGCGGAGGAAGAGCGCGTCGTCGAGGGGGATTTCCTCCCCGGCGGACGCACGCGCGAGTGGTGCGACGCGGAGGTCCTGAAGTCGCTCAAGCGGCGGTCGCTCGCGAAGCTCCGCCGGGAGGTCGAGCCCGTCGACCCGCCCGCGTTCGCGCGCTTCCTGCTGGAGTGGCAGAACGTCACCCGGCCGCGTGCGGGTCTCGACGCGCTTCTCTCGGTCGTCGAACAGCTCCAGGGCGCCGCAATTCCGGCGTCCGTTCTCGAGACCGAGGTACTCCCCGCGCGGATCTCCGGCTACAAGCCGGCGGACCTCGACCTCCTCTGCTCCGCGGGGGAAGTCCTCTGGCGGGGGGTGTCGCCGATCGGGCCGCACGACGGCCGCGTCGCGCTGTACCTGCCGGACCGGTACGGCCTGCTCGCGCCGTCCTCCGGTCGCGCCGAGGGCGGCCTCGCCGGGCAGGTGCGGGACCTCCTCGCGCGGCGGGGGGCGCTCTTCTTCTCCGACCTCGTCGCCGAGATGGGGGCCTTCCCGCGCGAGCTCGTCGACGCCCTCTGGGACCTCGTCTGGGCGGGCGAGGCGACGAACGACACGCTCGCGCCGCTGCGTTCCTTCGTGCGAGGGCCCGCGGCCCGCGCGGGGCGACGGCAGTTCCGGGGTCGCTCGTTCCGGTCCCGCCGCGCGGGACCTCCGGGGAGCGAAGGCAGATGGTCGCTCCTGCCTACCGGTGACCCCGGAAGGAAGGTGCCGAGCGAAACCGAGCGACGCGCCGCGATGACGATGGCGCTCCTCGAACGCTGGGGAGTCCTGACGCGCGAGGCGGCCCACGCCGAGGATCTGCCGGGCGGTTTCTCCGCGGTGTACCCCGTCGCGAAGGCGATGGAGGAGGCGGGACGGGTACGGC
>DASRPJ010000338.1:0-6550 GCA_035646435.1 Thermoanaerobaculia bacterium
CGGCGGAAGATCGCCGTCGCGCCTCGAGGGAATCTACTCCCGGCCGAGCGCGGCGGAAGAGAAGCATGGCGCTCCGTAAGCCGGAGGCGTCCTCCACCTACGAGATCCGGTTCGCAGAGACCGCGGACTTGGACGAGATCGCGCGGATCGAGAGCGAGTCGTTCCGGATCCCGTGGAAGCGCGAGTTTTTCGCGAGCGAGCTCTCGGAGCCGTACCGGTACGCGCGCGTTCTCGGCGGAGTCGAGGGCGCCATGCCGCGGATCGGAGGCTACCTGTTCGCCGTCTCGCTCTACGAGGAGTTTCACGTCAACAAGATCGCCACCGACGCCCGGGTCCGTCACCGGGGATACGGCCGGCGGCTCATCGAGGACGCCATCGGACGGGCGCGGGGCGCGGGGGCGGCGACCGTCACCCTGGAGGTTCGCGTCTCGAACCTGGCGGCGCGGGAGTTCTACCGCTCCTACGACTTCCGCGAGGCATTTCGGCGCAAGAACTACTACCAGGACGGAGAAGACGCGTTCGCCCTGGTCCTGTCGTTGGCGCGGTGAGCGTCACCGGGGCTGCCGCGCTCCGGCGCGGCAAGCCGGTTGAAAGCGGACCGGTCGGCCGATAGACTCCCGGCGTGACCCTCGGCCTTCCCCCGACCCCCCAAAAACTCAAAAGGAGGTCTGATCGAATGGACAGCGATCAAACGGACACCTTGTCGGACATGGACCCGGAGTACCGGCGGCTTCACGACGAGCATCACGCCCACGAGGAGCGTCTGCAGGTTCTCGCCGCGAAGCCGCGACTCTCCGAAGACGAGGAGATCGAGGAAAAACGACTCAAGAAGGAGAAGCTCGTCATCAAGGACCGGATGGAAGCGATCGCGCGCACGTACCGCGCCGGAGTCGCGCACTGAGAATCCCCGTCGCTCGCGAGGGATGGCCGTTCATCCTCACACCGCTCGCGGCCTCCGTCGTCGCCGCGGCAACCGGCTACCCCGTCATCGCGCTTTTCTTTTTCGCTCTCGCGCTCTTCCTGCTGTCCTTCTTCCGCGACCCCGAGCGCGTTCCCGAAGGGGGCGAAGAGACGATCATCTCGCCCGCCGACGGGACGGTCCTGAACGTCGGCCCGGCGCCCGAAGCGCCTCCCGGCTCCTCGCGGCGGCTCTCGATCTTCATGTCGGTTTTCAACTGCCACGTGAACCGCGCGCCGGTTTCCGGAGACGTCTCGAACTACGAGTACGTTTCCGGCCGGATGCGGGCCGCGTTCGCCGAGAAGGCCTCGACCGAGAACGAGCAGAACCGGATCACGCTGTCCGGCGAGCGGGGAACCGTCACGTTCAAGCAGATCGCGGGCGCGCTCGCGCGGAGGATCGTCTTCTATCCGAGGGTCGGGGAGCGGCTCTGGCGGGGCCAGCGGATCGGGTTGATCCGGCTCGGGTCGCGCGTGGACCTCTTCATCCCCGACGACGCCGAGGTCCTCGTCGCGAAAGGCGCGAAAGTGCGAGCGGGGCGCACCGCGGTCGCGCGGTGGAAGGCGTGAGGAAGGGCCCGTGACGCGAAAGTCGGAGGAGGACGAGAACGAGAACGAGCTCCTCTTTCCTCCGTCGGAGCCGCCGCCCGGCTCCCGCCAGCGGCGTCTCGGCGCGCGGACGCGCGCGCGGCTCTCGCGCGGCGTCTTCATACTCCCCACCCTTTTCACCGTCGGGAATCTCTTCTGCGGCTACCTCTCGGTGTGGTGCTCGATCCGGGGCACGTTCCAGACCGCCGCGATCCTCATCATCGCCGCGGCGGTCCTCGACATGCTCGACGGCCGGATTGCCCGGCTCACGAACTCCGCGTCGCGGTTCGGCGAGGAGTACGACTCCCTCGCGGACCTCGTGTCGTTCGGAATCGCTCCGGCGGTCCTCGCCTACTCGTGGGGCCTTGCCGACTTCAACCGGCTCGGGTGGATGGCGTCTTTCATTTTCGTCGTGTGCGGTTCGATGCGCCTCGCGCGGTTCAACATCCAGACGCACGTCACCGACAAGAAGTACTTCATCGGCCTTCCCATCCCCGCCGCCGCCGGCACGATCGCCACGCTCGTGCTCGCGACGCCGGAACGGCTCGTCTCCCGGTTCTGGATGGCGGGACTCCTCGCGCTGACGGTCGCCCTTTCCTACCTCATGATCTCGACGCTTCGCTACCGGTCCTTCAAGGACCTCGACCTGCGCCGGCAGCGGCGCGCGTGGATCCTCCCGGTGATCGCCCTCGTCTTCGCGGTGATCGCGTACCGTCCCGCCGTGACGCTGCTCGCGATCGCCCTCATCTTCGCCGCCTCCGGACCCGTCGCCCGGGCCGTGTCGTTCGTACGCGAACGCAGGCCGGCGGCGCGAAAGGCCGAGACTCTCTAGGGCGGGGGCGCCGGCGCGGGCGAGCCGGGTAACGCCCAATCCGTCTCGATCTCCCCGCCGGACGCGGGCAGGACGCGGACCCGCACGGGGCAGCACCGGGCGGGGACGCTTCCCCGCACCCGGACGCGGGCGGGCTCGAAGCGCTCGAAGGGGGCGACGAAGGTCTCGTAGAGGCGGATGCGCCGCGCCCGCCCGGGAGAAACGGCCCGACCCTTCGCGTCGTACGCCTCCCAGCGGTCGAATCCGCCGGGCTCGACTTCGCCCACGCCCGCCGAGGCGAGGTCGACCTCGATCCAGTTCTCCACCCGCGAGACGACGGAGGCGTGAGGCGACGCGTTCTCGGCGCCGATCCGGAGGAGCCGGGAGCCGTCTCCATCCACGGAGGCCCGGAGGGTCGGCGCGACGGCGCGCCCCGCGAAGACGTCGGCGAGCGCGGCGAGGGGAAAGACGCGCCCGGCGTCGGACGTCTCCCCGACGACGACGATCCGGCCGCGAGCGAGCCGTCCGAGAGGCGCCGCCCGCAAGCGCGCCACGAGATCCGCGAGGGAGGGCTGGGAGAAAACGACGGCGTCCCCCGCGGCGAGCGAGAGCGTTCCGAGCCGGAGCGGCCGCGCGGCCCTGAGGGAGAACTCCGATCCCCTGCCCGCGTTCCACGGAAGCTCGTGACGAAAGTCGCTCTCCGGGTCCTCGGTGAGGCGGTCGAGAAGCGATTCGGGCGCTCGCGCGACCTCCGCCCCGGAGCTCTTTCGAATGGTGCCGGTGGTCCGTGAGTCGTAAGCGGACCACCAGGGCTTCCCGAGCGACTCGATGAACGCGGGGTCGGCGGCGTTGCCGCCGCCGAAGACGAAAGCGACGACTCCGTCCGTCCGCGACGTCAGCGCGCGCAGCGCCTCCTGCTCCTCCTGGTCGGCCGGCGCGGGGGCGCGAAGAGAAAGCGTCAGGGCGACCCCGCGCGCCGAGGGCGAGACCGCGTCTCCCCTGCGCGAAAGCTCGTTGGCGAGCCGGGACCGGGCCTCGCGAAGCGCGGCGGCGAGCGGCTCGGCGGTGGCCGCCGAGAAAGGCACGTCCAGGTGAACCCCGCGCACCGGACCGAACTCGGCGCCGCGGGCGAGCGCGGAAGCGATCTCCCTCGAGAGAAACCCGCCCAGGGACTCCACCTGCTCTTCCATCGCGCCCGCGAGGGGGTCGGTCGGCGCCTCGATGACGAGCACGACCGGGACCTGCGCGAACGGCTTCGCGGGCGCGGGAAGGTCCGAGCCGGACCAACCCGTCGGCCCCCCGGTGAACCGCCGGGCCGGCACGAACGCGGCCGCGCACCGGAAGGACAGCAGGGTCTCCTCGATCGAGGCATCGCCTTCCGCGACTCCCTCCGCGAATCACACCGCGTTGCCGCGAAGCGGCTCGTGGGCGCCGGGCGCGCGCCCGCCGCGCGAGCAGGCGGCGGCCGCAGAGAGCGCCCAGCAGAGAGCGGCAAGACGGAGAGCTGGCCTCATCCTTCCCTCATCCCGACAACGCCGGCGCCTCTGCCGAAGCCGCCGCTTCGGGCAGGTCGAACCGCACGCGGAATCCGCCCCCGCGCCGGTTCTCGGCGGCGATCTTTCCGCCGTGCTCCTCGACGATTTTCTTCGCGATTGCAAGCCCGAGCCCCGTTCCGCCGCTCTTGGCGGAGAAATAGGGATCGAAAAGGCGCGGCAGGATTCGCGCCGGAACGCCGGGCCCGGAGTCCTCGACGGACACGACGATTCGTCCGTCGCTCCGCTCGGCGGCGACCGTGATCTCACCCGGCATCCCGCCGAGCGCCTCGACCGCGTTCCCGATCAAGTTCGACAGGACGCGGGAGAGGAGGCGCGGATCGGCCTCCGCGAGGACCGCAGGCTCTACCCGCACGCGCCACTGCACGCCGCGCGCGCCGGAAAAGGCGAGGGTCGAGTCGTGCACGAGCCGGCCGACGTCCGTCGGGCCGAACTCCGGGCGCGGCAGGCGCGCGTAGTCGGAGAACTCCGAGGCGGCGCGCTTCAGCACCTCGGTCTGCGTGAGGACGTTCGTCACGCACTCGTCCAGGACGTGCGCGAACTCTGCGGTCTCCCCGCCGCTCCTTCGCCACACTTCCCGGAGGTGCTCGACCGAGAGACGGATCGGGGTGAGCGGGTTCTTGATCTCGTGCGCGATGATCCGCGCCATCTCCGCCCACGCCTCGAGCCGGTTGGAGCGAACGACTTCCGAGACGTCCTCGATCACCGCCATGCGGGCGCCCTCGCCTCCCACGGGGAGCGGGACGGTCACGATCCTCCAGCGCTCCCCCGACTTCGGCTCGACTTCCGCCGTCACCGAGGACTCCGAGAATCGCGAGAGGACGCTTCGCACCTGCGCCATCCTTTCACCCGGGAAGACGTCGTCGAGCGTCTCGCCGTCCTCGCGGCCCGTTCCGAGAGACGCGGCCGCGGGATTCGCGAGCAGGACGGCTCCATCGGCGCGGTACGCGACGACCCCCGCGGTCAGGTGCGCGAGCAGCGTCGCGAGGCGCTCGGTCTCGCGGGAGAGGGCGTCGGTCCGGTCCTTGAGGCTCCGGGACATCGACAGGAAAGCGCGCACGAGCTCGCGGAGCTCCTCGTCGGGCGGTTCCTCGATGTGGGGCGAAAAGTTGCCTCGCGCCACCGCCCGCGTTCCCTCCACGAGGTCCGCGACGGGACGGGCGACGCGCAGGGCGAGGCGGCCGGCGACGGCGGCGGAGAAGAGGAAGACGAGCAGGCTGAACGCGGAGACGGCAGCCGTCAGCTGCGCCGCCTCCGCCTCCGCGACGCGCTGCTGCGGCAGGAGGAGGAGCGAGAGGAGCCCCGGGCTCCGGACGCCGGGAACGCCGGGAAGCGCCGTCAATGCGGTCGTCATCTCTTCGAACCGCCGGCCCGCCACGAGCCGGACCCCGACCTCCCGCCGCGCTCCGGAGAGGCCGATGGCGCGATAGGTCGACGCGGGAACGCGGCCGGGGAGCAGGCCGGCGTCGTAGAGGTCGCGTCGCGACGTCGCGACGAGTAATCCATCGGGCGCGTACACGGAGAGGTCGAAGGAGACGGCGTTGGCGAGCCACCCGAGCAGCGAGTCGTCGAGGAGGCCGAGGCGCCCGCGCCCCGCGGTCGCCGACGGAAGGTAGTCGTCCAGCACGCGGCGCGCCGTCTCGAGCGCGGTGCGGGCGTGATCGAGAGTGTCTTCGATCGACCGCGTTTCGATCGCCGAACGCAGGAAGAACGTCACCGCGAGGAGCGGAATCATCACGCCGACGACGAACAGCCCGACGAGGCGGCTGCGAAACGTCTGGAGGCCCCGCGGAAGGAAGCGCGGCGCGAGCGCGCGCGGCGTCGCGGCGAAACGCCAGATCGCCAGCCCTCCGACGAGGAGGAAGAGCCCGACGATGCCCGGAACGAGGAGCGCCGCCGTCAGCGCCCGACCGAGGAGGTCCGGCACGGGAATCGCGACGAGTCGAAACCCTTCGGGCATCGAGCGGACCTCTCCGAAGAGCTCGCTCCCCCGCGCCGCGAGGCGCACCGGCACCCATCGCGTGCCGCGGCGGAGCGCCTCCACGGCGGACGGGGGCAGCGGCGGGCCCTCCTCGCGCGGCGACCCGTCGGGCGCGTAGGACGCGAGTACCGGGCGGACACCTTCGCGCGACTCCTCGGGCTCTCCGCCCGACGCGCCGAGCACGAGCCGCCGGTAGACGTCGATGCGGGGAGGCAGAGGGTCCCACGTCGGCCAGTCCGCGACTTCGACCTCGACGATTCCCCAGGGAACGCCTCCGGAAGCGAGCGGCGCCACGCGACGGAGGATCGCGACCCGGTGGCGATCGATCCGAGCTTCGGTCGGCCGCGCGTCGGAGACGCCGGCCTCCGTTTCCGGGATGAGCGAGAAACGGCTTCGTCGCGCGCCGGCGGCGTCGAAGACCTCGTAAGTCATGAGCGGGGGCTGGGCGGACCCCTTCTCGCCCTCGCGCCACAGGCGGTAGGCGAGGTCGGAGAGGTCCGTCACCGCGAGCGGCGCCGGCAGCTCGCGCGCGAGGTCGATCCGGGAGAGCCGGGAGACGGCGCGTTCTGCGGCGAGGACGGCCCCCGCCGAGACCCGCTGCGGCTCGGGCAACCGGATTGCGTGCGCGACCCGGTACGCTTCCCGCGCGCGATCCTGCTC
>DASRPJ010000339.1:0-8169 GCA_035646435.1 Thermoanaerobaculia bacterium
GCTTCTCGAAGACTTCGAAGACCCCGACGACGGAGAGCGCGTCGGACCGGACGATCCGGTCGAGACCTTCAGCCTCGAGGCGCTCACCCCCCATCCCGAAAGCGGCGAGATCGGGGCGCTTCTCCTTGAGCTCGGCGAGAAGCCGCGCCCCGTGAAGGTCTCCGGAAGCCTCGCCCGCGGAGATGAGGAGGTTCAGGCTCACGCTTTCATTCTGAGGCCCGCAGGGCCGAAGAATCCCCGCTTACTCGCCGCGATCCTTCACGACGGAAAGGGATACATCAGCCACGCGACGGCGAGCCCGCCGCCGACGAGCGCCGCGAGCAGGATCGCGAACAGGCGCCGGCGCTCGCGGGCGGACTCCCGCCACAGAAGCGCGAAGAAGCCCGACACGAGGACGGCGTAGACAGTCATGATCAGAAAGTGATCGACGGGAAGGATGGAGGCGATCACTTCTTTCCCTGCGCGATGTCCCACGCGTCCAGCATCAGGAGCAGGTTCATCAGCCCCGCCGTGAGCAGGTACGCGCAGCCGTACTCGTACGTCGGGGCGAGGATCGCCCCCGACGGGTTGTCGGAGAGGAAGCGCGCCGCGAGATTGAGGACACCCGCGCCCGAGACGGCGAACGTCGCGAGAATGGAGAGCGGCTGCGAGCGGTCGATCGTGTAGAGACGCCCCTCGAAGGAAAGGCCCAGGAGAAAAGTCGCGGTGACGATGAGGGCGTAGAGGAGCGCCGTCTTCCGCCGGCCCAGGTAGAGGTGGCCCAGGCCCGGAAGGATCCAGGCGAGGGCGACGGCGACGGCGGGATGCCGTCCGCCGAGCCCGGCCCTCGCCTCGGCGGTCGAGCTCAAGCGGTCCCGCCGGCGAAGAGCGGGACGAGCCGGCGCCGAGTGACCGCGAGATCCTCGGGAACCACCCGCACGTTGCCCGCCACCGTCATGAAGTTCGTGTCGCCGCTCCAGCGGGGAACGAGGTGCACGTGGTAGTGATCCGACACGCCCGCTCCCGCCGCGGAGCCGAGGTTCACTCCGATGTTCAGGCCGTCGGTCCGATAGTGGTCCACCAAGATCCTCTGCCCGCGGGCCACCGTTCGCACGAGCTCGGTCAGCGTTTCCTCCGGAGAGTCGGACAGGAGCGCGGTGTGGTCGTACGGAGCGACCATCAGGTGCCCGTTCGTATAAGGGTACCGGTTGAGCAGGACGAACACCTTTCTTCCCCGGTAGACGACCAGGGAACCGTCCTCGTCGTTGGAGGACGCCGCCTCACAGAGAATGCAGCCCGACGATTTTTCCGCCACGAGGTACTCGTAACGCCAGGGAGCGAAGAGGACTTCCGGCATAAAGGAGCGGAGGCCTACTTGTTGATCAGCTCCTTCAGCTCCTTGCCCGGCTTGAAGTAAGGAATCTTTTTCGCGGGCACGTTCACCTTCACGCCGGTCTTCGGATTGCGGCCGATCCGAGCGCCGCGCTCCCTCAGCCGGAACGAGCCGAAGCCCCGCAGCTCGATCTTCTGTCCCTGCTTCAGGGACCGGATGATGGACTCGAAGATCGTGTCCACGATCGTTTCGGCCTGCTTCTTGGTCACGTCCGTCGCAACCGCGACCCGTTCGATGAGCTCGGCCTTCGTCATTTGAACGTCTCCCAACCCGATCGGGTACGGAGGCTATGCCTTCGGTGGAGCGTCTTCGGTCTTCTTGCGAGTGCGCTTCTTCTTCGGCGCCGCCGCCGCGTCCTCGCCTTCGGCGGTGCCGGACGCCGTCTCGACTGTCGCCGGCGCCGCCTCGGCGGACGCGGGAGCCGTCTCGACGGTCTCCGCCGCCTCGGGCACGGCTTCCGACTGGGGCGCGGCCTCCGACTGGGGCGCGGCCTCCGACTCGACCGCGGCCTCCGACTCGACCGCGGACGGCGCCTCGGCGCCCGCGGCCGGCGCGGCTTGCGCCGCCGGAAGCGCCTGACCCGCGTCGTCTAACCCGGAAAGGCCGACCTTCATCTCCCCCTCGTCGATGCGGAGGATGCGCACGCGGACGGCCTCGCCTTCCCGGTACTGCTCCTGCGGCTTGCCGCCCCGAGGCACGGCGGTCTCGGAGACGTGCATGAGGCCTTCGACCAGACCTTCGATCTGGACGAAGACCCCGAAGTCGGCGACGCGCGACACGACCCCTTCGACAACGTCGCCCGGCTGGTGTTTGTCCCGGAAAGTCTGGAAGTCGTTCGGCTGGAATTCCTTGATCGAGAGCGAGATCCGGCGGTTCTCCTCGTCGATCGAGGTGATGATCGCCTCGACCTCGTCCCCCTTCTTCAAGACCTCGGAGGGGTGCTTGATCCGCTTCGTCCAGGACATGTCGGAGACGTGGACGAGCCCGTCGACGCCCTCTTCGATCTCGACGAAGGCGCCGAAGTCGGTCAGGTTGCGGACCTTGCCCTGGACGCGGCTCCCGATCGCGTACTTCTGGATGACGCTCTCCCAGGGGTCGGGAAGAGTGTCCTTCAGAGACAGCGAGATGCGGCGCGCGTCGGGGTTGACGTCGGAGACGACCGCCTCGACCTGGTCCCCGGGCGAGACGAGCTTCGACGGATTCTTGACCTTCTTCGACCAGGACATCTCCGAAACGTGGACGAGGCCCTCGACGCCCTCCTCGAGCTCCACGAACGCGCCGTAGTCCGTCACGTTCGTGACGCGCCCGGCGACCCGCGACCCGGCCGGGTACTTGCCGGGGACGTGGACCCACGGGTCCTCGGTCAGCTGCTTGGTCCCGAGCGAGACGCGCTCGGTCTCCCGGTCGAACTTCAGGACGACGACATCGATCTCCTCGGCGACCTTGACGAGGTCGCTCGGGTGGTTGACGCGCCCCCAGGACATGTCGGTGACGTGCAGGAGCCCGTCCAGTCCGCCGAGGTCCACGAACGCGCCGTAGTCGGTCAAGTTCTTGACGACCCCGCGGAGGACCCTCCCCTCCTCGAGGAGCTGCAGGGTCTCGCGCTTGCGCGCCTCCTGCTCGATCTCGACGACGGCCTTCCGCGACAGGACGATGTTCCCGCGCTTCTTGTCCACGGAGATGACCTTGAAGTCGAGCTCCTTGCCGCGGAGCGACTCGAGGTTCTTCACGGGCTTCACGTCGACGAGCGAGCCGGGCAGGAAGGCCTTCACGCCGATGTCCACGGCGAGTCCGCCCTTGATCCGGTCGATGACCCGGCCGCGGACGGTCGAGCCGGAGCGGTAGGACCGCTCGACCTCGTCCCAGACCTTCATCTTCTCGGCCTTGTCCTTGGAGAGGACGACGTAGCCGTTCTGGTCCTCGGTGCGCTCCAGGAGGACGTCGACGGCGTCTCCCTCGTGGACGGTCACGTTGCCGGAAAAGTCGGTGAACTCGGCGAGCGAGATGATTCCTTCCGACTTGTAGCCGATGTCGACGATGACTTCGGACGGGGTGATCGCGAGTACCCGTCCCCGGATGATCTGGCCCTCCTGAAGGTTCTTGAACGAGTTCTCGTATTGGGCCAGCAGGTGCTCGTACTCCTGCGGCGACAGTTCTTCTTCGGTTTGCATCGGTTCGGTCTGACGACCCCCTTTTTCGTTCTCGGCTGGCATTGGAAAGGGAAGACCCCCTACATAAGTCTCTGAAAACGCGAAATATACTTTGCGGTTCGGAGGCGAGTCAACCGGACCGCCCGGCTGCGTTCCGCGGGGGGTGGCCCTTGCCGACCCGGAATTCGAGCTCGTCGACCACCTCCTCGACGCTCCGGCGGCCCGTATCGACGACGACGTACCGGCCGTCCAGGGTGAGAGGAGAGTCGGCCCGCGTGGAATCTGCCCGGTCCCGGCTCTCGATCTCCGCCCGGACGACGTCTAAGGGCTGCGGGGTGCCGCGGGAGGCCAGCTCCGCCGCCCGCCGCTCGGCCCGAACCTCGACCGGTGCGGTCAGAAAAAACTTGTGGGGCGTCTGCGGAAAGACTTTCGTGCCGATGTCTCGTCCCTCGAGGACCCCGCCCCGGGCCGCGGCGAGCCGCCTCTGCGCGGTGACGAGGCGGCGGCGCACGCCCGGGATCGCGGACACCGCGGAGGCGTAGAGGGAGATCTCGGGAAGGCGGATCTCCCGGGAGACGTCCCGGCCGTCGACGCGGACGAGGGCTTCCCCCCGGGAGAGCTCGAGATCGATGTCGAGCCCCTCGGCGATGGCCTCGACGGCGCGGGGATCGGGGAGCGGCAGGGGAATCCCGCGCTCCCGGACGGCGAAGCCCACGGCCCGATACATGGCGCCCGTGTCGATGTAGGGAACGCCGAGACGTTCGGCAAGCGCCCGGGCGACCGTGGACTTGCCCGCGCCGCTCGGACCGTCGATCGCGACGATCGGAGGGGTCAATCGTGTATTCCCGTGTTCAGCGCTTCGGCGGCGGCGACGGGGCCGTCTTCGGGCCCGCGCGCCGGAGTCGATCGACCTCGCCCGCCGTCAGGGGCCGCCACGCGCCGAGCGGCAGGGTCGCGTCGCGGATCGGCCCGATCGCGACGCGCTTCAGCTTCGAGACCGGGTGTCCGATCGCCTGGAACATTCGCCGGATCTGCCGGGTCCTCCCCTCCTTGAGAACGACCTTCAGCCAGGTGTTTCCCTCGTCCGCCCGCGCGGTCGTCGAGATCCTCTCGATTTCCGACGCCTGCGTCCGCTTGCCGTCGAGGGGGATCCCGCGGCGCTCCTTCGTCAGCTTCGCCTCCGTGGGAACGCCGGAGACCTTGACCCGATACTCCTTGGGCGGCCCCGTCGACGGGTGCGTGACCTGCGCGGCGAGGTCTCCGTCGTCGGTCAGGAGCAGAAGACCCTCCGTCTGGACGTCCAGGCGGCCGACCGGCTTGACGGCGCGGGAGAGGCTCGGTGGAAGGAGGTCGAGCACGGTGTGCCGCGACTCCGGGTCGTGGACGGTCGTCACGTAGCCCCTCGGCTTGTTCAGGAGCACGTAGGACTTCTCCCGCGCATGGACGGCAATTCGCTTGCCGTCGACCCGGACGGCGTCCCGCTCGCGGTCCGCGCGGTCGCCCAGCTTCGCCACCTGTCCGTTGACGCGGACCCGGCCCTCCCGGATCCACTCTTCCGCCTCCCGGCGCGACCCGAGGCCCGCCTCCGCGATGATCTTCTGGACCCGGACGGCGGCCATGGCTACGACGCGTCCTCTTTTTCGTCGTCGTCCTCGTCGTCGTCGTCCTCGTCTTCTTCTCCGACGTCCTCGCCGTCGCCGTCGTCATCCTCGTCGTCGCCGCCGTCGCCCGGAACCGCATCCCGCGATCGCTCCCCCGCCGGCGACAGAGGCTCCGAGGGGGCGGCGCTCGCCGAAAGGGAACCCTCCGCGCCGACCGTCGCCGCGAGGTCTTCGGCGAGCTCGTCGGGCTGAGGCAGGTCCTCGATCTCGTTCAAGCCGAAGCGCACGAGGAAGTCTCGGGTCGTCCGGTAGAGGAACGGGGTCCCGACGACGGGCTTCCTTCCCGCGGTCGTCACGAGCTTCTTCTCGAGGAGAGTCGTCAAGACGCTCGAGGAGTTGACCCCCCGGACCTCCTGGATCTCGGGCAGCGTGATCGGCTGCCGGTACGCGATGATCGCGAGCGTTTCCAGCGCGGCGAGCGAAAGGCGGCTCCTCTCGGTCACCTCGTGGAAGCGTCGCAGGAGCGAGTCGAACTCCGGGCGCGTGACGAAGCGCCAGCCGGCCGCGACGCGCTCGAGCCGGATTCCCCGCGCGGGGACGTCCGCCTCTTCGGCGAGCGCGGCGAGCGTCTCCGCGACGGCCTCCGGGGAAGCTTCGACCGCCTCCGCGATCTCGAGCTCGCGGACCGGCCGGGAGGAGGAGAACAGCAGCGCTTCCACCGCCGCCCGGATCTTCCGCGCGCTCGTCTCCCTCCGCCGCGGCTCTTCGGCGGGGGGAGCGTCGGCGACCGGCGCCCTCGTTACGTCGTCCACGTCACCGGTAAGTATCCCGCACGTCCGCGATCGTGAAAGAGACGTCCGTGCGAGTCACGTGGATCTCGCCGAACGGCGTCCGCTGGAAGGCGCGCGCGACGCCCAGGCGGACGAGCTCGAGCGTTGCGAGGAACGCGGTGACGGCCTCCGCGCGGAACTGCATGGCCCCCAGGAAGTCGAGGAGCGGGAGGGTGCGCTTCTCGTCGAGTCGCGCGAGGAGCTCCTCCATCTTCTCGCGCACGGAGAACCGCTGGTGCCGGATCTCGAGGGCCGGAGGGTGCGCGAGGCGGTACCGCTCGGTGACTTCGCGAAACGCGCCGATCAGGTCGAAGAGCGAGACCTCGAGGGTCTCGCCGTCGGGCGAGGGAGGCGGGGCCGTCGGCGGTCGGGACCAGAGGCCGGCGCGCAGCGCGTCGATCTCGTGGAGGTTCTCCGCGGCATCCTTGTACCGCTCGTACTCGGCGAGCCGGCGCGCGAGGTCCTCGAGAGGGCTCTCCTCGGGGGCGCCGGGAGGGCGCGGAAGCAGCATGCGGGACTTGATGTAGATGAGCTCCGCCGCCATCGCGACGTACTCGGAGGCGATGTCCAGGTCGAGCTCGCGCATCGTGTCGAGGTACGCGGTGTACTGCTCGGTGATGTCCGCGATCGGGATGTCGGTGATCGAGACCTCGTTGACGCGGATCAGATGGAGGAGCAGGTCGAAGGGACCCGCGAACGCCGCGATCGCGATCGGTGGAAGCGTCCGCTCGAGAGGTTCGTCGGCCATCACGGCTCCGGCGAGAGCCGAACCGCCTCGCGCACGCGCTCCATCGTTTCCTCCGCCACCTTCCGGGCCCGTTCGTCGCCGGCGTGGAGGACGTCGCGGACGACGTCGCGCGGCCCGGCCGCGAGGCTCTCGCGTCTCTGGCGGATCGGCTCGAGCGCCGGGTTCATGTTCGCGATCAGGTGCTTCTTGCAGTCGACGCAGCCGCGCGCCGCCGTGCGGCACTCGCGGTCCACGACCGCGACCTCGTCCGGCGGGGAGAAGAGGACGTGGAACGGAAAGAGGTTGCAGACGTCGGGGTTGCCCGGGTCCTGCCGGCGGACCCGGGCCGGGTCCGTCACCATCGCCATGACCTTCTCGCGCACGCCCTCGGCCGGTTCCGCCACGCCGATCGTGTTGTTGTACGACTTCGACATCTTTCGCCCGTCGACGCCGTTCACCTTAGGAGTCGGCGTGAAGAGCGCCCGCGGCTCCGGGAACACCTCGCCGTAGAGCGAGTTGAAGCGCCTCACGATCTCCCGGCAGATCTCGAGGTGGCTCGCCTGGTCCTCACCGACGGGGACGAAGTTCGCGCGGTAGAGGGCGATGTCCGCCGTCATCAGAACCGGATAGCCCAGGAACCCGTGGGTGGCGAGGTCGCGCGAGCGCAGCGCCTCGATCTGGTCCTTGTAGGTCGGGACCCTCTCCAGCCAGCCGAGCGGCGTGATCATCGAGAAGTACAGCGCGAGCTCGGCGTGCTGCGGCACCCGCGACTGGAGAAAGACGGTCGCCTTCTCCGGGTCGAGCCCGACGCTCAACCAGTCGAGAACCGCGTCCCGGGTGTACGTCGCGAGAGTCTGCGTGTCGGCGTAGTCGGTCGTCAGCGCGTGGAGGTCCGCGACGAAGAAAAAGCAGCGGTACTTGCCGGACTCCTGGAGGTCGACCCAGTTCTTGACGGCGCCGAAGTAGTTGCCCAGGTGGACCCGGCCGGTGGGCCGCAGCCCGGACAGCACGACGGGGTCGCTCAACCGATTCCCTCGAAGACGACGGAATAGACGAGGGAGAGGACGGGCTGGAAGAGCCGCGACAGGAGGCCGGTCGAGAGGAGGAGGATCAACGCGAGAAACCCGAAGGGTGCGAGCATCGCGTAGACGCGGGCCACGGAACCCCCGAATACGGAAACCACCACCCCGCTGCCGTCGAGGGGCGGAATCGGGATGAGGTTGAAGACTCCGAGGAGGACGTTCACGACGATGAACTGGAAGAGCACGTACGTGAGCGGGGCCAGGGTGCCCGACGCGAAGCGGTCGCCCTGCAGCGCGAGACCGAGATCGTAAATCGACTGGGGAGACGCCGCCTTTATCCCCAGGATCACCCCGATCGCGATCGAAGCCAGCAGGAAGTTCGACAGGGGGCCGGCCGCGGAGACGACGAGGTTCGCGAGCCGCGGGTTCCTGGTATTGGCGAGGTTCACCGGCGTGGGCTTGGCCGC
>DASRPJ010000340.1:0-13752 GCA_035646435.1 Thermoanaerobaculia bacterium
ACGGCGACGGCGGTGGGCGCGTGCGCACGCCCGCCGCCAGGGAGACGAGATGGGCGGTTTCCGCTGGAGCTCGCTGCAGGACCTGTTCGCGATCCAGGAAAAGATGAACCGTCTTTTCGAGGAGACGATCAACCGCTCCGAGTTCGCCGACGAGGGGCTGGACGCCGCCCTCTGGTCGCCCGCGGCCGACGTGTACGAGACCGCCGAGGAGGTCGTCCTCTTCGTCGAGCTTCCGGGGGTCCGCCTCGAGGACGTCCACCTGGAGGCGTTCGACGGCAAGCTCCGGGTTTCCGGGGTGCGGCGGGCCGACCAGGGCGTCGAGTCCCGGCAGTTCATCCGCATGGAGAGAATCTACGGAAGCTTTTCCCGGGACTTCGCCGTCGCTTCGACGATCGACCCGTCGCGGATCAGGGCGACGCTGAAGGCGGGCATCCTGCGCGTCTCCGCGCCGAAGTCGGATCGGGCGCACGCGATCCCGCTCGAGACGAGGAAAGCGCGGTGAAGCGCAAGGCCGACCGACCGGGGGACCGGATCGGGGCAGTCGCCGAGAAGTACGGGATCCACCCGCAGACCCTCCGCATGTACGAGCGGGAAGGCCTCCTGCGACCGACGAGAAGCGAGGGAAGGACCCGTCTGTACGACCCGGAGACGATCGAGCGGCTCGAGATCATCCTGTCTCTGACGCGACACCTCGGGGTCAACCTCGCCGGGGTCGAGGTGATCCTCCACATGAAGGAGAGGATGGAGAAGATGCAGGGGGAAGTGCGTCAGTTGATCGTCGCCCTCCGCGAGGAGGCCGATGCCGGCCGGGGAGCCGAGCGATCGCTGGCCCTGACCCGGATCACTCCGGGCGCGCTCGTCCGGAGGCAGGAGGGATCGGGCGGAGGGAGGTCGGGAACGTGAGAAACGAGGGGGGAACAACGGCGCGCTTCGAAGGGTTTTCGCTCGCTGTGTTCCGCCGCGCAATAGAATCTTCCGCTTACCGAGGAGGAACCGTGAAAAGAGTAATCATGACCGGCGTCGGGCTCGCGTTCGCCGCGCTCAGCCTGGCGCAGCCGGTTACGCACAAGGACTGGGGCAAGTCCGCGGAGGCGTACTTTCTGACGCCGGCCGAGAAGGAAGCCTGGTCGAAAGTGGCGAACGACGCCGAAGCGGCGACGTTCATCGAGCAGTACTGGGCCAAGCGTGACCCGAACCCCGCGACCGCGGCCAACGAGTTCCGAGACGACGTCAAGCGCCGGATCGCGGCGGCCGACGAGCAGTTCAAGATGCGGAGCCGGCGCGGGTCCGAGACGAGCCGCGGGCGTCTTCTCGTGACGCTCGGGCTTCCCACGAGGGTCTCGACCGCGCGCGCGGCCGCCGGAGGCGTCGACGACACCGGGGGCGTCACCGCGCCGTCGATCGACACGCGCGCGACGCCCTTCGAGCAGGGCGGGGCTGTCGTCTCCACGTGGACCTACGCGAAGGACCGGTTCGAGCCGTCGCTCAACCTGGGCGAGCTCCGCGTCCGGATCAACGTCGACCCGCAACGGGGAAGCGACGAGATCCTGGGCTCGGCCGCCGTCGAAAAAGCGATCGCCCGAGCCGCCGAGAAGTCGATCGTCTCCACGGCGCCCGCCGCCGCCGCTGCGGTGGCCCCCTCGGTCCCTCCGGCGGCGACGGGTCCGGGCGCGACCGCCCCGGCTCCGGCGGCCGCCGCTCCTGCGCCCGCCGCCGTTGCTCCGGCACCCGCGGCCGCCGCCCCGGCGCCCGCCGCGGCTCCGCAGGCAGCGGCTCCCGCCGCAGCTGCTCCCGCGGCGACGCTCGCGACGCTCCCCGCGGAGGTCCAGACCGCTCTCGACACCGCCCTGAAGAACAGCAAGGTCGAAGGGGCGTTCTGGGCGGGCCAGTTCCGGTCGATGACGAGCGAGCCCTTCTACGCCTTCCAGTTCTACGTTCCGGCCGACAAGGCCTCCGCCCCCCTGAAGTTCGGCGGCCTCGTGTGGAACGAGGCGAACCAGCCGGTCGCCTCTTACTGGGAGGACGCGGCGCTCACGGACTTGAAGAGCGGAAGCCGGACCGACAAGGTCTACGATCGTTCGATCGCCCTTCCGACCGGCAACTACCGCGGGGCGTTCGGCCTCTTTCCGGCCTCCGGAGGGGCGCCGGTCGCCACGGCGTCCTCGACCTTCCGGCTCGAGGCGAAGCCCGGAGAGTTCGACGTTTCGCCGCTCATCCTCGCCAACACGCTGACGCCCCTGACGAAGCGCCCCGGCCCGACCGACCCCTTCGTCTTCGGCGTGGAGAAGCCGATCAAGGTGGAACCGAAGGGCGATCGTCAGTTCGCGAAGGAAGACAGCCTCTGGTACTTCTACGCGATCAACGACCCGACCGTGACGGCGGCCGCCCCGGCGGCTCCGGGCGCCCCGCCCGCTCCCGCGGCCGCCGAGCCGAAGCCGCGCATCATGACGCGGATCACGGTCATGCGGGACGGCAAGGAAGCTTTTCAGCCGATGACGAGCCCGGCGGAGCTCCAGCCGCTCGGCCCGAGCTACTACGCGAGCGGGAGCGAGATCCCCCTCGCGAGCTTCGATCCGGGTTACTACACGTTCACGATCCATGTGCGGGACTTGAACGCGCCGAAGGACTCGGCCGCCTTCAAGGGAATCGAGCGGAAGGAAGACTTCGTCGTCTTGAACGCCGACGGATCCCTGCCCGCGCGGGCCGCAAAGCCCAAGGCTCCGGCAAAGAAGGGCTGACGTAACCGGGACTCCCGGTCTCACCGGGAGGGAAAAAGGGCGGGGTCACCCGCCCTTTTCTTTTCGGCGGAACGCGCGCGGGAATTGGTCCGCCCGCGTCCCGGAATCGTCGTCCAAAAATGAGCGTCCATCCGACCGGGTGAAGTCGGATCCAAGCGATTGGATTTCTTAAGGGGGAATGAGGTCGGCTCTCCATCCTAAGTGACTGTTTTGAAAGAGCCTATCTCTGACCGCCCGTCCGAATCCCGTGGCACTCTTCTTGCCATCCTTTCCGGGTGTCAGTAACTCACAACCGTGCCCATTATTCGCTAAAACGATTCGCCATACTTTGAGGAAAAGGAGAGCTATGCGTAGTCGATTTCGATTTACCGTGATTGCATTCGCGGTCCTCGCCCTTGCCGCCCCCGCCTTCCTCCTTGCCGACGGCAGCCAGCTCGGAACCATTTCCGGACGTGTGCTCGACGAGCAGGGGGGCGGCATTCCCGGCGTGACGGTCGAGCTCGTGGCGACGGACAAGGGGTTCCGGCGTTCGCAGACGACCGACTCGACGGGCTCCTTCACGTTCGCGCTCCTGCAGCCCGGCCCCTATACCCTCCGCGCGAGCCTCTCCGGCTTCTCGACGATCGAGAAGACGAACAACATCGCGGCGGCCGACAAGGTGACCAATGCCGACGTCACGATGAGGCTCGCCGCGACGGCAGAAGAGGTCACGGTCACCGGTGAAATCCCCATGGTCGACAAGACCAACACGAGCGCGACGACGACCGTCAGCTCGACCCTGACCCAGAAGCTCGCGATCACGCGCAACTACCAGACGCTGATCTCGAACGCCCCCGGTGTCACGGGCGGAGCGAACCCCAACTCGCACGGGTCGCTCGCCAGCACCAACCAGTACCTGTTCGACGGCGTGGATACGACCGACGTCACGACGGGGACCTTCGGGCAGAACTTCAATTTCGAGGCGATCGAGGAAGTCGTCGTCTCGACGGCCGGCATCTCGGCCGAGTACGGCCGCGCCCAGGGCGCGATCGTCAACGTCATCACGAAGTCGGGAACGAACACCTTCTCCGGATCCGCCAAGGGCATCGTGAACAACGACGAGTGGGACGCGGACAACAAGGGCGCGAACCACCTCACGAACCCTCCGACCGCGTGGAACCGGACGAAGTTCGACGAAAACGTCTGGCGCTACGCGTTGACTCTCGGCGGACCGATGTGGAAGGACCATGCCTGGTTCTTCGGCGCCTACGAGTGGGCCGACGTCCCGACACCCTTCTCGTCGACGTTCTCTTCCCCGGACAAAAACTGGCCGGGCGAGAGCTACCAGCAGGTGACGGACGTCAAGCTCTGGGACGCGAAGCTCACCTTCCAGGTGACGCCTTCGCACCTCTTTACGGCCGGCGCAAACAGCGATCCGATCAACGGTTTCGTCGTGGACTACTGGGGCGGATCGGGCGAGCGCGAGGCCCTGACCCAGCAGAACCAGAACGACTGCGGCGGGCTCTGCACGTGGAACGCGCGGTGGTCCGGCGTCTTCGGCTCGATGTTCTCCATGGAAGCCCTGTACGCCGAGCAGGACGGTGACATCTTCGTCGTTCCGTTCGAGGGCAACGGCAGCCCGTACTTCAGTCTGAGCGACGAGCTCTTCTACAACGGCGCCACCTTCGACGGCTTCGTCAAGCGGCCGCGCAAGCAGGCGAACCTCGCGGCTAACCTCTACACGCAGCTCTTCGGTGACTCGCACAGCTTCAAGGTGGGCGGCGACTACCAGGACCTCGAGTCGGTCGCCTCCTTTCTCTACCCGAACAACGAGATCTTCATCGTCTCCGACTTCAACCCCGGGCCGACGAATCGTGGTCCGGTCCTGTCTCCGGGCGACGTCTGGCAGGATTTCCTCGACCCCGCCCCGTCCGTCTCGACCGGCAAGGTCTACGGGATCTACGCCCTCGACAAGTTTGAAGTCGGCAAGCACCTGTTCTTCAACCTCGGCGGCCGCGTCGACATCCAGAATGCCGACAGCGACATCGGCAACACCGTCATCGACACGACGACCTTCTCGCCCCGCCTGACCGGCGTCTACGACGTCTTCGGCAACGGCAAGACGCTCGTCTCGACGGCGTACGGCCGCTACTACCAGTTCCTCGTTCAGGCGATCGCCGATTCGGTCTACGCCGGCGTCGCGCAGCAGGCGAACTACGACCAGTACGAGTGGGATGGCTCGACCTGGGTGTTTGCCGGACAGGTCGTTGCGAGCGGAAACACGCAGCCGGTCAACGAGGACCTCGAGCCGTCCTACCTCGACGAGATCAACGTCGCGGTCCAGCAGCAGCTGGGCAACACGATGGCCGTCGGCGTCCGCGGCATCTACCGGAAGTGGAACGACCTCGTCGACGACCGGAGAGTACGCAACGCGGCGGGCACGATCATCCGCGTCCCCGAAAACTTCGACGACGACCAGCTTTCTCAGTACTACAAGGGGATCGAGGTCACGTTCGACAAGCGTTTCTCGCGGAACTGGCAGGCGGCGATGAACTACACGTTGTCCAGGGCGGAAGGGGACATCGGCGGCACGGGCACGGCCGCCAACTTCACGACGCAGCGCTTCGACTACGCCGACCGCACGTGCACGGTCGCCGGGGTCGGGAACCTGCCGTGCAGCCAGGCTCTCAACCAGAATCAGTACGGGTACCTCCCCTACGACCGGACCCACATCTTCAAGGCGTTCACGGCTTACACGCTGCCTCTGTCCTGGGTGGCCATCACCGCGGCGCCTTCCTTCATCTGGCAGTCGGGCTTCCCGTACCAGCCCCAGCGCGCGGCGACGACGGCCGGGATCGGAACCGTCGGAAACTACTTCTTCGACAAGCGCGGTTCTTCCCGCCTGCCGAACCACTACCGGTTGGACTTCGCCCTCGAAACGGTCTTCAAGCCCTGGGGGCCGCTGGAGCTCGGCGTCAAGGGAGAGGTATTCAACCTCACGAACCAGCAGCCGCAGACGAGCGTCGTTTCGATCCGGCTGATCCCGGACGCGAATTTCGGGGCACCGACCGCGCGCGGCGCGTTCCAGGGCCCGCGCAACTATCGCTTGACGGCGCTTCTTCGCTTCTAAGGTTCTTCCTGGGGTCACTCTCGGGCCCCGGCAGCTTGCCGGGGCCCTTTTCTTTTCGGTTTCGGTTGGGCGAGTCGGCAGCAGCGCACGGAGGCCGAATGGCTCGGATGGCGATCTCGAGAGCGGTGGGGTTTCTCGTCCTGTCGATGGCGTCCGCCGTCGTATCGGGCCAGACACCTCGTCCGATCGACGAGGATTGGAGCAACTCTCCGGAGGCCTACTTCCTGACCGTCGAGGAGAAGCAGGAGTGGCGAGGGCTTCAGTCGCGGGAGAGCCGCACCGGTTTCATCGAACGCTACTGGTTGAAGCGAGATCCGTCGGCCGGAACCTCTGCCAACGAATTTCGAGACCTCGTTGCCGGCCGCATCACCACCGCCGACGCGCGCTACCGCATCGAGAAGACTCCCGGCTCGCGGACGAAAAGAGGGTTCGTGTTCATCGTGTTCGGGACCCCCGCCCGCTTCCAGGAGCGGCGAGCGGTGCCCCCCGGACCGTCGCAGCGTCCCGTTGCGGGCGGCGTCTCTCCCCCCGTGGGATTGATCGAGGGAAGCGAGACGGTCCACACCTGGACCTACGACCGGGAGCGGACGCCCCGTCTCGTTGAAGCCTTGAACGTCCCGAGTTTCACGGTCACCTTCGTGATCGAGCCGAACCGACACCGCGACGAGCTTCAAAATCCCGGCCTCGTCAACGAGTACCGCGACCGGCTCGCGAAGTTGACGATCGTCAACCCCGACCTTGCGCCGCCGACGGGCCCCGTCGGGGGCCCCGCCCCCGCCCCGGCGCGCGCCGCGATCCTGCCGCTTTCCGCCGCGGCTCGGGCAATCCTCGAGAAAGCGCCGCCGCAGGGAACGCTCGAGAACGAGAACCAGGCGGTGTTCGGCACGGCTGTCCTTTGGGGCGCGCAGGCGACTCCTGAGGCGCTCGCCTGGGTCTTCCTTCCCGGCCGGAAAGACACGTCGGGCAAGCTCACACTTCATGCGCTCGTCCGGAAGGAAGGGAGTGGAGAAGAGATTTTCAGCGGCTCGGAGCCGGTCGGCGTTCTCGCGGAGATCCCGAGCGCCCGGCCCGGCCGGGTGATCCAGCACCGCTTCGATCTCCCGCCGGGCAATTACTCCCTCGCGCTGGCCGTCACCGAAGCGGACCGCCCGCTCGCTTCGGCGACCGTCCCCCTGCGCGTACCAGCCATCGACAAGGACTTCGCGGTCTCGACCGTGCTCCTTTCGGCCGGCGTCGGGCCGTCAAGAAAGGGTGCATCGGCTTCCTTCGCCTTCGGTCCCGTAGAGGCTCTGCCGCGGGCGGACGCGGCGTTCTCCCGATCCGAGTCACTCTGGTACTTCGTCCAGCTCGCGAACGTCTCGGACGCGGAGAAGGTCACGCAGGAGCTGCGACTCCGACACGGCGCGAAGGACGTCGCGCAGCGGGCGCCGGCGGCCGCGGAGCTCGAACAGCTTGCCCCCGGGCGCTACGCGTTCGGTTACGAGATCCCCCTTTCCGGGCTGGAGCCGGGCAGTTACGTGTTGTACCTGACGGTCCGGGACAGCGAAGGGCACAGCGTCCTGCGCCGGGCCGACTTCCGGGTGCTGCCCGACGCGCTGCAGGCCCCGAGCCGGTGACGACCTTTTCCATGGCGGCGCGACCGCTTGCCTGTTCTGAGATAGACTTGGAGTTCATCCACGCGACTTTTCGGCACGCATGTTTCGTTTTGACTTCTCCATAAGGAGGGAAGAATGAAGTTTCTACGCACCGCACTGCTCGTCGTCCTGGCGGGGCTCGTCCTGATGCCCGTCGCGGCGAGCGCCGATACAACGGGGGAAATCCTCGGAACGGTCCGGGACGCGGACGGAACTCCGCTGCCCGGGGTCACGGTCACGGTCACCAGCCCTTCGCTGCAGGGGGTCCGGACGGCGACGACGGACTCGTCGGGGGAATACCGGATTCCGCTGCTTCCACCGGGTCAATACAATGTGGCGGTCACCATGTCGGGGTTCGAGGGACTGACGCGCGAGAGCGTCGTCGTCGCCCTCGATCAGGCGACCCGGGTGAACGCCGAGCTTCGACTCTCGGGGGTCACGGAGGCCGTGACGGTCACGGGTGAGGGAATCACGATCGACCCGACCCAGACGAACACCGGGAAGAACTTCGACACGAGCTATCTCCGTCGGGTTCCGGTGCTTCCCACGACTCGGACGTATCAGACCGTTCTGCAGCAGGCTCCCGGAGTCACCGGGGCCGGAAACCCGAACGTCCTCGGCGGGAACATCCTCGAGAACATCTGGCTCGTCGACGGCGTCAACGCGTCCGACTCGGTCACGCACACTTTCTCGCTGAATTTGAATTACGACGCGATCCAGGAGATCAACCTCCAGACGTCCTCCTTCGACGCCGAGTACGGCCGCGCGTCGGGCGGCGTCGTGAACGTCATCACGAAGAGCGGCGGAAACGACTTCAGCGGCTCGCTGGACGTCCGGTTCACGTCGTCCGACTTCTCAGAGAAGGGCGACTTCTTCGACCCGGACATCGCGCCGACCGAGAGCTTCCCGATCGCGGCCACCCTCGGCGGGCCAATTCTCCGCGATCGCCTCTGGTTCTTCGTCAACACCCAGCATCGCGACGAGTTCAGCACTCCCGTCATCACGAACCCCGTCGTGATCGCGCAGATTCAGAACCCGAAGAGGGGGGAGTTCCTGGGTTGGAATTCCGGGGGGAAGCTCTCGTTCACGGTCTCTCCGCAATTCTCCGGGTTCGCCAGCATCACGGATTCGACCGCGGACATCCCGGTTGCGTCGGCGGTGCAGCGCCCGGAAGCGACGCGTATCCAGATTCAGGACTCGCGGATCTACACGCTGAAGCTCGAGAGCGTTCTGACGTCGAACTGGTACGTCAACGGGCAGGTCGGGCGCCACGAGAGTGCGCTCGAGTCCACGCCGTCGTCGGGAGACCTCACGGTCTCTCAGTGGACGAATATCGGTGGGGGCAGCGTTACCTACGACAACTACTTCAACTATCAGAAGAGTGACCGGGACCGGAACCTGGCGGGGATCTCCACGACCTACTACGCTGCGGATCTCGCCGGGGATCACGCCTTCAAGGTCGGGGCGGACGCGGACAAGACGTTCTTCCCATCCGTCAACATCACGACGGGCGCCCCGAGCGATCCCTCCTTCTGCCCCGCAGGGTTGAGCTGCGGAGCGACGTTCACGTTTCGGAACTTCGATTCCGCCGGAAATCGCGTTCCGGTGCAGCAGTTCGTCAACGAACAGCAGGCCGAATCGGAGAGAACGGGACGGTCCTATGCGGTATACGCGCAGGACGATTGGAACCCGATTTCGAGGCTCACGCTGAAGCTCGGCGTGCGCTGGGATCGCACCGAGTACTACAACAGCGCGGACGCGAACGTCCTGAACTTCGAGAAGTGGCAGCCGCGCGGAGGCGTGGTCTTCGACATCCTCGGAGACAACAAGAACGTCTTCCGAGCCAACTACGGCCTCTTCTATACCGACGCGCCTCTGACGCTCACGCGTCTGTTCGACGTCGGCGTCAGCGCCGTGTCGCGCAGATTCGACTGGAGCCCCACCTCGCAGAGCTGGGTTTTTATCTCGCAGACCGGCGGGAACGTCATCACGGAAACCCTCATCGACCGACCCCTCAAACCGACGTACGACGAGCAGTTCAACGTCGCGTTCGAGCGGCAGCTCTGGAGGAACGCGGCGGCGTCCGCCACCTACATCTACAAGAAGACGCACGACATCTACGAGGACAGCTGCCTGGACGCCGCTTGCTCGGACTTCTGGGTCACGAACCAGCCCGGCGGATTTCTCGGCGTGAGCGACATCGCGACGAAGAACTACTACGGGTACCTCTTCGAGATCGAGCAGCGATTCGAGCGCGGCCAGCTCGCGGCGAGCTACGTGTACTCGAAGAGTCAGGGCTCGATCGACTCGGCCGGCGGCCAGTATGCCGGTACCGACTTCGACCACCATCCCGACCACTTCGTAAACCGGTTCGGATACCTGGACGATGACGCCCGCCACCGGGTCAAGCTCTTCGGTTCGTATCTGATCCCCTGGATCGATACGAACATCGGGATCAACTACTTCTACCGGACCGGACTGCCGTACACCGTAACGCGGCCCTCCCCGTTCGGAGGGACGATCTTCCAGGAGCGGCGCGGGTCCCACCGGACTCCGGTGCTGCACGTCCTGGACGCTTCACTCGAGAAGCAGTTCCCGCTCTTCCGGGACCTTTCGGCCTCCGTGATCGGCCAGGTCCGCAACGTCCTGAACGACGAGGTCCCCCTCACCTACTTCACCAACGCGGCTTCCACAGCGACGGTCAACACGCCGGCCAGCTACTCGCTCCCGCGGAGTTACCAGATCGGCTTCCGAATCGACTTCTAGGCTTCGACCGAGCGCAGGGGAGTCATCCGACTCCCCTGCGCCTTTCTCCTCCCAACCTCCCCAAAACTGACTCGTCCGGCTCGTTGGATCTCGATCCAAGGGTTCGGATTCGAGGCCTTTACAGGACGTAAGCTGACGCGCTTCGTCGCGCGTGAGAAACTCTTTCACACCAATGGGTTGGAGTTGCCTGCCCATCTTCGACGCCGGCCGTCCAAGCTGGCTCCTCGTTTGCTGTTCGTCTCTCTAAAAAGGGGAACCGTCCCGATAAAACCTCTGATGGTGTCCCGCCAGGGCCCCCTTGGGTGCAAAGCCGACGAAGTTCGGCTCCGCGAAACTCTGTCTCGACCCGCCAAAACCCATCCGCTTTTCGGCTACTCCGTTTCTTCTTCACCTTTTCGAAAAGGAGGGCTTTGCATGAGGAAACCCGCCCGATTTACCGTTCTGTTGGCGCTTTTGACCGCCGTGGCCGGGATCGTCCTCGCGCAGGGGACGACAGCCGAGCTCACGGGAACCGTAACGTCCGAAGGGGCACCTCTTCCCGGGGTCACGGTGACGGTCGCGTCGCCGGCGCTCCAGGGAACGAGGACAACGGTGACCGGATCAACCGGGGGCTACACCTTCCTAGCCCTTCCTCCGGGCGACTACGTCGTCACCTTCGAGCTCGCGGGGCTTGCGCCCGTCAAGCAGGAGGTGAGGCTCTCGCTGGCGCAGACGGCGCGCGCCGACGCGCAGATGGGGGTGACCGGGGTTGCCGAAGCGGTGACCGTCACCGGCGAGAGCGCCATGGCGTCGGTGCTGGAGTCGACTCAGGTCGCCACGAACTTCACCGGCGCGGAGATCGGCAAGCTGCCGGTCGCCCGGACCATTCGCGACACGGTCCTGCTGGCGCCGGGCGTCAGCGCGACGGGCGTCAACAATCAGATCACCATCTCCGGAGCTCCGTCGTACGACAACCTGTTCCTCATAGACGGCGTCGTCGTCAATGAAAACCTGCGGGGCCAGCCGCACAACCTCTTCATCGAGGACGCCATTCAGGAAACGACGATCCTGGCGGGCGCCGTCTCCGCGGAGTACGGCCGTTTCACGGGCGGCGTCGTGAGCACGCTGACAAAGTCGGGCGGCAACGAGTTTCATGGCTCCTTCCGCGACAGCTTCTCGAACCCGGACTGGACCGAGAAAGTGTGGGAGGGCTGCGCGAGCTGCATCCCGCCGATTGCGGCGGAGGCCGACCACGTGGACCACCACGATCAGGTCTACGAGGCGACGCTCGGAGGGCGGATCCTGAAAGACCACCTCTGGTTCTTCGGCGGTGCGCGTCTGGCCGAGCGGGCGGTCCAGCGCTTCACGTCCCAGACCAACATCGCCTACTCCAACGACTTCGACGAGAAACGCTACGAAGGAAAGCTGACGGCCAACATCACGTCGAGACACACGCTCTATGTTTCCTACCTCGACATCACGAACGACGAGATAAACAACGCCTTCACGCCGATCTACGACGAGGCGAGCATCGTTCCCGTCCGCGGGCTGCCGAATACCCTGCTGGCCATCAACTACAACGGCCTCCTCGGGAGGAACCTCGTCATCGAGGGTCAGTACACCGAGAAGGACTTCGCGTTCGAGGGGAGCGGCGGCCGGTTTACCGATCGGATCGGGGGCACCTGGATCCAGGACACCGGGAACAACTTCGGGCGGTACAACGCGCCGGTCTTCTGCGGCGTCTGCACGGACGAGGAGCGCAACAACGACTCCTGGTTCGCCAAGGCGAGATACTTCCTCGATACGGGATCGCTGGGCGGCCACACGCTCGTTCTGGGCGTCGAGGACTTCAATGAAACGCGGCTGGCCAACAACTACCAGTCCGCGAGCCAGTACCAGATCACCGCGTTCACGTACATCAACGGGACCCAGGTCAACCCCCGCTTCGACAGCACCACACGGATCACCTATCGTCCGATCGACTTCCTGTCCACCGGGACCGATTTCGAAACGCAGTCCATCTTTTTGAATGACAACTGGGCGCTGAACCGCCACTTCAGCTTCAACCTGGGCCTCCGCTACGACAAGAACGACGGAAAAGACGCGTCCGGGAACACGGTCTCGGATGACGACGCCTTCAGCCCGCGCCTGGCGCTCGCCTACGACATTCTCGGGAACGGGCGGGGAAGGGCGACCGCCTCGTTCAACCGCTACGTGGCGAAGATCGCCGACGGGAATGTCGGCGGCTCGGCCCAGGCCGCCGGGAACCCCGCGCTCTACACGTTCCGATACGACGGCCCGGTGATCAATCCCGCCGGAACTCCGGTCAACCAGCTCCTGTCGCCTCAGGCCGCTCTGACGCAGCTCTTCGCCTGGTTCGACTCCGTCGGGGGAACGAGCAATACGGCGCTCCTGACCGCGGTCGCCGTGCCCGGTTTCTCCACACGCTTCGACGAGCCGATCACCTCCCCCTTCGTGGATGAATTCACTCTGGGGTACGGGACGCAGGTCGGGAGAAACGCTTTCGCGAAGGTGGACTTGATCTACCGCGATTGGGACGCCTTTTACGCCGCGCGTCTCGACCTGAGCACCGGGAGAGCGACGACGCCCAACGGCAGCGTCGGCGACGTGTCGTTCACCGAGAACGACGACGGGAGCATCAAGAGGGAGTACCGCGGGGTCCAGTTCCAGGGCCAGTGGCGGCCGGGCAACTTCCTCGTCGGAGGGACCTACACCTACTCGACGCTCAAAGGGAACGACCAGGGGGAGGGCGCGGGCACCGCGACGATCCGGAACCTGCCCCTCGAAATGTACTACCCGGAGTACTTGAACTACAGCCAGCGGATCCCGGAAGGGTACCTGAGCCAGGACGTGCGCCACCGAGCGCGCCTCTGGGTGGGTTACGACCTGTCTACCCGGTTGGGGGGCTTCAACGTCTCCGTGCTCCAGACCTACGATACGGGGACGCCGTACGGGGCGGTGGGAATCATCGACGCATCCGGCCGCTCGACGCCTTTCGTCGGCTCGCCGGTCAATCCCGGTTACACGCTTTCCCAGTTGGGCGACCAGCACGACTACTACTTCACGGATCGAGATGCCTTCCGGACGGATGACGTCTGGTCCACGGACCTCGCTTTGAGCTACAACACGCCCCCGATTCTGGGCGTTGAGCTCTTCGTCCGGGGCGTGGTGACCAACCTGTTCAACCAGTCGGCGGTCATCGTGCCAAACCAGACCGTCACCACGAGAAGGACGGGCGGCGCGGGCTCGGGCCTCGTCGCATTCAACCCCATGACGGATACGCCGGTCGAAGGGACGCACTGGCGGAAGGGATCCCAATTCGGCCAACCGACCGGTCCGGGGTCCTACCAGATCCCGTTGACGTACGGGTTCGGAGTCGGCTTCCGGTTCTAGAGAGGAGCCAACAAGCGATCGGATTCCGAATCGACTTTTAGACCTTGATCGAGCACAGGGGAGTCGCACGACTCCCCTGTGCCTTTCCTTTCCTCCCGACCCTCAAAACAAC
>DASRPJ010000341.1:0-4078 GCA_035646435.1 Thermoanaerobaculia bacterium
TTCCCGAACCGCGCCTTCTATCCGCCGCTCGCGGTGCTCGATCCGATCCCGCGCGAAGCGCCGTGGAGATTCACCGCGGCGAGCTTCCTTTTCGTCCCGAACGTCTCGGCGCTCTATGAGCTCGAAGACGTTCGCGGATACGAGGCGATGACGTTCGCACCGCTCACGCGGACGTTCCCGCTGTGGTGCGTTCCGCAGCCCGTCTGGTTCAACCGCGTCGACGACCCGGAGCGTCCGTTTCTCTCCTTCCTGAACGTGCGCTGGGTCCTCGTCCCGGCCCAGTGGGATCCGCCCCCCGGCTGGAAGACCCTGGCCGAAGGCGACGACACGAAGCTCGTCGAGAACCCGCGGGCGCTGCCCCGCGCATTCGCGCCCCGCGCGCTTCGCGTCGAAGCGACGGACGCGGCGGCGATCGGCGCGCTCCAGTCGATCAACGACTTCGGCGAGCACGGAGTCGTGGACGGCCGCGACGTCGCGTGGCCCGCGGGCGAGTGGCGGCCAAATGGGGAAGCCTCGGTGACGATCGACTCCTACCGGCCGCAGCGCCTGGAGCTTTCGGTGAATGCCGCGTCGCGCGCGGTCGTCGGGACGTCCATCCCGCGGTGGCCCGGCTGGAAGCTCGAGATCGACGGAAAGAGTGCGCCGCTCCTCGGTTACAACGACGCCTTCATCGGGTTCGAGGCTCCGGCCGGTCGGAGTCGAGCCGTCCTGCGGTATTGGCCCGACGGTTTCGTGTGGGGAACGGCCCTTACCCTCGCGACCCTCGCCGGCTGCGTACTCACCCCGAGGATTCTTCGACGCCGTCTTCGCCCTGCGCCGCCGTATGCGCCGCGAGAGCGAAGAGAACCGTGAGCGGCGAGAAGATGCGCGCCGCCGACCAGCCGATCCACACTTTCGGGTCCGTCGCGCTGTGAAGGTACGTGAACGTGAAAAAACCGGCGAGTAACACCGCGACGCCGAGCGGGAGGATCGCGCGCCGCGTCTTGCCACGCGTCAGGAGCAGCACGACGAGAGGCACGAGGACTGGAAGCGCGTAGCCGGCGTTCCAGAAAGCCGTTCCCAGACCGGAGAGCACGCTCCCGAAGTGCTCCCAGTGGATTTCCAGGAACCGCCCGTAGCTGTAATACCCGTAGAAGAGCTTCCGGCTCGCGCCGAAGGCGAACCACGGGACGAGCGACAGGGCGGCCGGGCCGAGCAGTCTCACGAGCGTCGGACCGGGACTGCGCCGGGCGGCCGGCAGGACGACGAAGAAAAGGACCACGGCCGCGCCGACGAACGGCAGCGCTTCGACCTTGGCGCCGGCCGCTCCCGCCAGAAGGAGTCCCGCCAGGAACTGTCCCGCGACGGTTCGCGCGAAAGGCGTCAGGAGGAGCGCGAGCGCGAGCGTTTCGAAGAAGAAGAGGAACGGCTCGGCGTTGCCGGCGACCGAGGCGTGGATGCCGAGAAGGGAGAGGGCGGAGACGACGAGGGCCGTCGTCCCGTACGCCGCCGGACGCCGCGCGCCGTTCCGGAGGATGCCGGGGAGAGCGAAGGCCGTCGCCGCCAGAAAAAGCGGAAACGTGAGAGTCGCCGCGCCCCACGGGAACCTCCCAGCGACCATGGCTCCGAGCGCGAAGACGTTGGTCACCAGCGGGGGGTAGTAGATGTGCATGTAGTCGATGTACGGGGCGGAAAGGAACGTCGCGTCGATCGTCCGAGCGGCCGCGAACTGCTGCGCCTTCGGACCCCAGAAGAGCACGAGGTCGAGCGACGTCGAGCGCGCGGCGATCGTCGCCGCGAGGGCGGTGAGGAGGGAGACCGCGATGATCGCGAGGGCGGCGACGGTAGTGGCGGGGCGCCCCTCACCCTGACCCTCTCCCCGCCCGCGGGGAAAGGGAACCCTCTCAGAAGCTCCGCTTAGAGCGAGCCGCAGGGCGAAAGCGAGGGCGACGCTCACCAGGAGGAGCGTCGGTCCCCAGCGCACGCCCGCGAGGGCGAAGACCGTCATCGTCCAGGACACGATCGCCATGCCGACGCCTCCGGCGAGGACGACCCGGCTCACGAGACCGAAGCGGTGGAAGACGGGGTGCTTCAAGAGCGGCGCGCCGACGAGCGGGAAAAGAGCGAAGGTCGCCAGCCAGACGTGGCCCCCTCTCATGGGCCGCGCTTCCAGATCGTTCCCTCTGGGATCTCCAGGAGGAGCCGCCCCGGAGGCTCCTCCGGCCGCCGGCCGACGACGACCTCGTACTCGGTTTCGTAGAGCAGGATCGGCTCGGTCGGCTGTCCCCACCGCGCGGCGGGGACGATCCGGCGATCCGGCAGGAGCGCGACGGCGAAGCGGTGAAAGTAGGAGTCGGTCGAGGGATCGGCTGGCTCGGATCGGACGACGAGGGACGCCCCCGGCGGGATCAGGGGCTCGGCCCGCTTCAAGACCATCCACGCGTCAACGGCGATGTAGGCGGAGTCGCTGGCGTCGTACGGAGTTCGCGCGGCGCGGAACAGCCCGCCGGAAAAGGGCAGCGCGGCGACGGAAAACGCGGCGAGGACGGCAGAGCCGGCGAGCGGGAGGAGGGCGCGCCGGTCGAAACGGCTCACCGGGGCATTCTGCCTTACGGCGAGGAGGGGGAGGCGAGCCGGCGGAGCTCAGCGAGGTTCGCGCGGTCGAGGTCGAGGGTGTCGTCCTTCGGGGTCTCGAGGAACTTGGGGATCGCGGCGAGGCGGGGATCGGTCATGAGGTTCCGGAAGCCGCGGCGGCCGATCGAGCCGCGGCCGATGTGCTCGTGGCGGTCGACGCGCGATCCGCGCGGCTTCTTCGAGTCGTTGACGTGGATCGCCGCGAGCCGCGCGAGGCCGACGGTGCGGTCGAAGGCGGCGATCGTTTGCGCGTAGCCCTTCTTCGAGACGAGGTCGTACCCGGCGGCGTGCACGTGGCACGTGTCGAGACAGGCGGCGACGCGGCGCGGAGTGCGCACGGCGCCCAGGATGTCGCGCAGGTGCTCGAACCGGTGCCCGACGCACGAGCCCTGGCCGGCCGCGGTCTCGAGGAGGATCCGCACGCGCGCGCCGCCGGTCCGGTCGAAGACCTCGTCCAGAGACGCCGCGATCCTCGCGACGCCGGCGGCCTCGCCCTCGCCGCAGTGCGCGCCGGGGTGGAGCACGAGGTCCCGGATCCCGAGGCGCGCGCAGCGGTCGATCTCCTCGGCGAGCGACTCGATCGACTTCGCGCGAAGCTCGGCGACGGGCGATGCGAGGTTGATCAGGTACGACGTGTGCGCGACGACGCGCGACATGCCGGAGGCCCGGGTCGCGGTGCGGAACTCCCGCGCCTCCGGGCGCTCGATCGCCTTGCCGATCCAGCGGTTGCTGTTCTTCACGAAGATCTGGAGGACGCGGCAACCCGCGTCGATCCCGCGTGCGACCGCGCGCGGCGTACCGCCGGCGATCGACTGGTGGGCCCCCAGGGGAAGGTCGAACTCAGACATTCCGGCCTGACTCCACGCAGAGATTCAGGCCTGACCCCTAGGAGGGCTTGTCGGTGCCGAGGTGGTCCATCAGGGCCTGGCCGACGCGGCGGGTCACGAAGATCTGCTTGATGTAGTTCAAGGTCGTGATCGCGAGGGGGACGCCGGCGGCGGAGAAGGGGGCGCCCATGGCGGCGAGGGCGAGATGGCGGGCCTTCGCCCCGCGGGTATAACCGGGGTTCCGGAGATCGAGCACGCTCCCGTAGTAGCGGAAGACCATGCGGTAGACGTCCGACAGCAGCACCCGGAAGCCCATCTCGCTCCCCCAGACGAAGCACTGTCCGAGCCGGACCTTTTCGAGGAAGTCCGTCACGTTCTCCGCCTCGGCGACCGTGTAAACGCGGCCGAGCGGACCGAGGGTGTGCGCGTCGGAGCCGGCGACGAGGGAGAGGTCGCCCCGCTTCTCGCGGACGACGGACATCAGGTCCTCGACGAGCCGGTTGTGCTGCGACGCCATCGCGCCGTTCTTCACCTCGAAGACGTCGAACATCCGGAGCATCTCGTCGAAGTACTGGCGCGGGGAGTTGCGCATCCGGTAGTTCTGGAACATGTGGTTGGCGGACGCGAGGATCTTCTCC
>DASRPJ010000342.1:0-17624 GCA_035646435.1 Thermoanaerobaculia bacterium
GAACGGCGCCGGCAAAACGACGACTTTCTCGATCGTCGTCGGCCTCGTCCAGCCGGACGCGGGGACGGTCCGGCTGGGGGACCGGGACCTGACCGGGCTTCCGATGTATCGGCGGGCGCGCGCCGGGATCTCGTACCTTCCGCAGGAGCCGTCGGTCTTCCGGAAGATGACCGTGGAGCAGAACCTCCTGGCGGTCCTCGAAACGCTCGACCTGACCCCTTCAGCCCGGCGGGAGCGCGCCGACGAGCTCGTCGCGGAGTTCGGCCTCGAAGCGGTTCGTGACCACCGGGCGTACAGCCTCTCGGGAGGGGAGCGGCGGCGCGTCGAGATCGCGCGCAGCCTCGTGGTCTCCCCCTACTTCCTGCTCTTGGACGAGCCGTTCGCCGGCATCGACCCGATTGCCGTGCTCGACATCCAGTCGATCGTGCGGCGTCTCGCCTCGACCGGCATCGGCGTGCTCATCACGGACCACAACGTCCGCGAGACTTTGTCGATCGTCGATCGCGCTTATATAATCAATGCCGGCGCGATTTTGCGGGCTGGCACGCCGCTTGCCTTGTCGAATGACGCCGTCGTAAAAAAGATCTACTTGGGGGAGGCGTTTCAGCTCCGCTAGGCGCTGGCATCACGATGGGACTCGAGCAAAAGCTCAACCTCAGACTTTCCCAGCGGCTGGTCATGACGCCGTCGCTGCAGCAGGCCATCAAGCTGCTGCAGATGTCGAAGCTCGAGCTCCAGGACGTCCTCACCCAGGAGGTCGTCGAGAACCCGCTCCTGGAGGAAGAGGAAGAGGCGGCGTCCGCCGAGCACACGAGCGAGGCCGAGACCGAGGCCGACGCGAGCGCCGCGAAGGAGGCCGACGCGGAGGTGCCGGCCGGCGCCGTGGAGGCGGCCGACGCCGAGGCGCCCGTCGAAAAGGAGCGCGACTCGTTCGACGAGATTGACTTCGACTCGTATTTCGAGGACTACCTCGACAGCGCCTACAACCCCCGGCAGTACGAGGACACCGAGCAGGTGCCGCTCGAGAACACGCTCTCGAAGCCGCAGGGCTTGAACGAATATCTCAACTGGCAGCTCTCGATGTCCGACTCGGACGCCGACGTCCGGGAGATCGCCCAGTACCTGATCGGCAACATCGACGGCGACGGCTATCTCCGGGTCTCGCGCGAAGAGATCCGGGCGGCCGGATTCGAGGACGACGAGAGGGTCGAGGCGGCCTTGGCGCTCGTCCGGGCTCTCGACCCGCCGGGCGTCGGCGCTTTCGACCTTCCCGACTGCCTCATGCTGCAGATCCGCGCGCTCGGGATCGACAACCCCTTGATCGAGCAGATCGTGACCGCGCACTGGCAGGAGTTCCTGAACCGCCAGTTCTCCCAGCTGTCGCGGTCGCTGAACGTCGGTCTCGCGCAGATCCAGGCGGTCGTCGAGATCATCAAGAACATGGAGCCGAAGCCGGGACGCAAGTACTCCGACGAGCGGACCATCTACGTCGAGCCGGACGTGGGCGTTCGGAAGATCGGGGACGAGTACGTCATTCAGCTGAACGAGGACGGGCTCCCGAAGCTGCGGATCTCCGCCGCGTACCGGCGGATGCTGCGCGGCGGCAACGGGGCCATCGGCGAGGAGGCCGCCAACTACCTGAAGGACAAGATGCGCTCGGCCATCTGGCTCATCAAGAGCCTCGACCAGCGGCAGCGGACGATCTACAAGGTGGCGGACTCGATCGTCCGGCACCAGCGCGAGTTCTTGGAGCACGGGATCGAGCACCTGCGGCCCCTCGTCCTCCGCGACGTCGCCAACGACATCGGCATGCACGAGTCGACCGTCTCGCGCGTCGTCTCGAACAAGTACATCCACACGCCCCGCGGGCTCTTCCCGATGAAGTACTTCTTCCACAGCGGGATCGACTCGACGCAGGGGAGCGAGGTGTCCTCGCTGTCCATCAAGAGCAAGATCGCCAAGATCGTGTCGGACGAAGATTCGAGCCGTCCGCATTCCGACGCGCGGATCATGCAGAAGCTTCGCGCCGAGGGAATCCAGATCGCCCGGCGAACGGTCGCGAAGTACCGCGAGGAGCTGCGCATCCCCTCTTCCTCTCAGCGGAAACAAAGTTTTTAGACGGGAGCTGTCTGATGGCCGTCGAATGCACGGGTCGCAACGTGGAAGTCACTTCGGCATTGAAAAACCTCGCCCGGGCGCGCGCCGAACGGCTGGAGCGCCACCTTGGAGGCCCGGCCAACGTGCGGGTGGTGCTCTCCCACGAGAAGCACCGGTTCGGGGCGGAGATCATCGCGACGCATCGGCGCCAGCGCTGGAACGCTCACGAGTACACGACGGCCGATCCGAAGGCGGCGGTCGCGCTCGCATTCGCGAAGATCGATGCGCAGGCGATGAAGGACTCCGAGAAGAGGCGAGACCGGAAGAACCGCGTTTCGCAAAGGCTTCTGGAATCCGTGGAGGCGACGGCCCCCGCGCCGGGGACCCGGAAGGCCGCCCGGAACGCGGCGCCCGCGTCCGAGCGTCGCGTCGTCCGCACCAGCCGGCTCGCCGTCAAGCCGATGAGCATCGAGGAAGCGGCACTGTTCATCGGAGACTCCGAGCAGGAGTTCCTCGTCTTCCGCGACTCGTCGACGGAACACGTCGCCGTGATCTACAAGCGACGGGATGGAAACCTGGGCCTGATCGAGTGCTGAGCGAGCCTCTCGTCGTCTCCGAACGGCTGGTCTTCCCGAGCCTCGCGGCGACGACGGTCGAGGCGGCACTCACGGAGATGGCAGCGGGCCTCGAAAGCGCCGGGATCGTACGAAGCGCGCCGGACCTCGCGAAGCGGCTCCGGGAACGCGAGGCGATGGGCTCGACCGGGCTCGGAGGCGGGCTCGCGATTCCGCACTGCAAGGTCCGCGAGCTGGCCGACGTCGTCCTCTCGATCGGCATCTCCCGCGCGGGAATCGACTTTCACTCCCCCGACGGCGAGCCGGTCACCGTCCTCTTTCTCGTCCTGTCGCCGGCCGAGTCACCGGCCCTGCACCTCCAGGCCCTCGCGCGGATTTCACGGCTGATCCGGATACCGGGCGTCGCCGAAAGCCTCCGGGACGCGGATGGAGCGGCCGGAGTCGCGGCCGCGTGGGCCGAGGCGGAGCGCCACGCCGCCGTTCCCGCATGACGACGGAGCGGTATCCGCGATGACGGTCCTGACCGCCGAGATCCTCCGCGCGCCAGCGCTCGCCGACCTCGAGATGGAGGTCGCGGCGGGGGAGAAGGGCTTCGACCGAGCGATCTCGTGGGGCCGCATCCAGCGTCCGGGCCTGGCGCTCGCCGGATTCCTCTCGTTCATCAAGCCCGGCCGGATCCAGGTGCTCGGAGAGAGCGAGTTGAACTACTTAGAGACGATGCCGATGGCGCTCCGGCGCGAGCGGATCGCGGCGATCTGCGCTCTGCCGGTTTCGGCCTTCGTCATCACGAAGGGACAGGACGTCCCGGAAGAGCTCGCCCGGGAGTGCGTCACGAGGAACGTCCCGCTGCTCGTCTCGCCGCGCACGACGTCGGTCGTCATCCAGTCGATCACGCGCGTTCTCGAGGACGAGCTTTCGCCGTCGACGACTCTCCACGGCGTCCTCGTCGACGTGTACGGAATGGGAGTACTGCTGCTCGGAGATTCCGGGATCGGCAAGAGCGAGTCGGCCCTCGACCTCATCCAGCGCGGTCACCGGCTCGTCGCCGACGACGTCGTCGAGATCCGGAAGTACCCGAACGACGCCCTCGTCGGGCGGGCGGCGGACATGCTCCGATACCACATGGAGCTGCGGGGGATCGGAATCATCAACATCAAGCACCTCTTCGGCGTCTCGGCGGTGCGCGCTTCCAAGTCGATCGAGCTCGTCATCGAGCTCGAACGTTGGGACCCGAAGAAGACGTACGACCGGCTCGGTCTCGACGGCGAGACGTACACGATCCTCGACCGCGCGCGGCCTTACATGAAGCTTCCCGTCGCGTCCGGGCGCAACATCGCGCTCCTGATCGAGATCGCGGCCCGCAACGAGCTCCTGAAGTCGCAGGGATACGACGCGGCGAAGGAGTTCGCTCTGAAAGTGGACGAGGAGATCGCGCGCAACGCGCTCTCGCCCGGACTGAAGCGAGCTTGAAGAGCCCGCGGCGCCAGAGGCCGGCGCGCCGGGTCGAAGGGCGCGCCCCGGGCCGCCGGTCCGCCTCGGCCGTTCGGAAACGAACGGGTGCGACGCAGGCGGGAGACGCATCGAGCGTTCCGGAGAGCCTGCTCATCGTCACCGGGCTCTCCGGCTCCGGAAAGAGCTACGTCTTCAAGTGCCTCGAGGACATGGGCTACCTCTGCGTCGACAATCTCCCCCTGCCGCTCGTCGAGCCCCTCCTCTCGCAGGTCTCGGCGCCGCGCGTGGGCGTCATCTTAGACGTGCGGAACCCCGAGTTCGCGTCCCGCTTCCCGCCGATCCTCTCGCGGGTCCGCCGCCGGGTCCCGGGAACCCGACTCCTCTTTCTCGACGCGTCGGAGGAGTCCTTGATCCGCCGGTTCTCGGAAACGCGCCGGCCGCACCCGCTCTCGGTGGATCGCCCCCTCCTGACCGCACTGCGCAACGAGAGGGAGCTCCTCGAAGACGTCCGGTCTCTCGCCGACGTCGTCGTGGACACGACGGAAATGACCGTCCACGAGCTCCGCTCGTTCATGCAGAAGACGTTTCTCGGAGGGGAGGGCTCCGGGCGGATGGTCGTCTCGGCGACGTCGTTCGGCTACAAGTTCGGGGTTCCCCACGACGTCGACCTTCTCTTCGACGTGCGCTTCCTCGCGAACCCCCACTTCGTTGCCGAGCTGAAACGCAAAGTCGGCACGGACGCCGCGGTGGCCGCCTACATCGAGAAGGACCCGCAGACGGGGGAGTTCCTCGAGCGGCTCTCGCTCTTCCTCGACTATCTGCTCCCTCTGTACGAGCGGGAGCACAAGAGTTACCTCTCGATCGGCATCGGGTGCACCGGCGGCCGGCACCGGTCGGTGTACGTGGCCGAGGAGCTCGCGCGACGATTGAAGGAACGGGGCCTGCCGGTCCGGGTCTCCCACCGCGACTCGACCCGCGAGTGAGATGATCGCGCCGATGTTCCACAGGTCGCCCACGGCGGACGGATGATCGGCATTCTCATCGTGACGCACGGCCGGCTCGCCGAGGAGCTGAAGGCCGCCGCGTTGACGATCCAGCCGGGGATCGAACAGATCGTCGCCGTGGCCCTCGACTGGAGCCAGGTCGGCGACGACGCCAGCGCGCGCATTGCCGAAGGCCTGGAGGAAGCCGACGGCGGAGACGGGGCCGTCATCCTGACCGACATGTTCGGCGGAACTCCGACGAACCTGACGCTCCCGTTTCTGAAGCGCGACCGGGTCGAGATCGTGACCGGGGTCAACCTTCCGATGCTCCTGAAGTGCGCCGCGCTCCAGAAGAGCGGCAAACCGGTCGTCGAGATCGCCCACGTCGCGAAGGATCGCGGACAGCGGTCGATCTACGTGGCTTCCGACCTCCTCGCCGACGCGGACACCGTCTCCGCCGCCGAGAGAAGGGACTCGTCGTGATCGAGCGGGAGCTCGAGATCCGCAACCGCCTCGGCCTGCACGCTCGGGCGGCGGCGAAGTTCGTCCAGACCGCCAGCCGGTTCAAATCGGACGTGAAGATCCGAAAGAACGGCGAGGAAGTGGACGGGAAGAGCATCCTCGGGCTGCTCCTTCTCGCGGCGTCGCAGGGGACCGCGATCACGATCGCCGTCTGCGGCGAGGACGAGGCGCTCGCTTTCGCGGCGGTCGAGGACCTGATCGCGCGAAGCTTCGACGAGGAGGACTGAGCCCGAACCCGGACGCCTATGCTCCAGGGCCTTCCCGTATCTCCCGGCATCGCCGTCGGACGCGCCGTCATCGTCCGGTTCGCGGGCCTCCGCGCGTTCCGGCGCGCCGTGTCCCCCGAAGACCTCGCGGAAGAGGAAGCGCGCCTTCGCCGGGCGTCGCGGCTCGCGGCGGAGGAGTTTCGGAGGCACTCGGGCGAGGCGGCCGGCGGGATCGGCGAGGAGCTGTCCGCGATCCTGGAGGCGCACGGAATGATCGCCTCCGACGAGACCTTGATCGAGGCGATCGTCGAGCGCTCCAGGAAGGACCGGGTCAACGTGGAGTGGGCCCTCGCGGAGGTCACCCGGGAGCTCGGGGACCGCTTCGCGGCCGCGGATTCCGAGGCCATGCGCGAGCGCGCCGAGGACATTCACGACGTCGCGCGTGAGATCGCGCGGCAGCTCGGCGGCGGAGTCGAGGTTCCGAACCTCGATCTGCCGCGCGGCTCGATACTCGTCGCCGACGAGCTGTCGCCCGTCGAAGCCTCCCGCCTCGACCCGCGGCGGGTCCGCGCCCTCGCCCTCGAACGCGGCGGCCCGACGTCCCACGCGACGATCATCGCGC
The DNA here is from genome assembly GCA_035646435.1 of Thermoanaerobaculia bacterium. Classification (GTDB taxonomy): domain Bacteria; phylum Acidobacteriota; class Thermoanaerobaculia; order UBA5066; family Gp7-AA6; genus Gp7-AA6. Next base: position 6,458 of record DASRPJ010000342.1, read on the forward strand.
GCTCCTTCGGTCTGCCGGCGGTCGTCGGGATTCCGAGACTGTGCGCGTCCGTGTCGCCCGACCGGCCGATCGTCGTCGACGGAGACCGCGGCACCGTCGACCCGAATCCCTCCAAAGAACGGCTGCGCCGGAGCCTCTCGCGCGTGCGCGAGGCCCGTGGGAGGGCGAGGCGGATGCGCGCGCGGACGGGAAAGCCCGCGGCGACCCGCGACGGAGTGCGAATCGTGGTGCGCGCCAACCTGGAGCTCGCCGAGGAATTCCCGGCGCTCGAGAGACATCACGCCGAGGGGGTCGGGCTCTTCCGCTCGGAGTTCCTCTACATGAAGTCCGCTCCGGAGCCGCCGGGCATCGAGGCGCAGCGCGCGGTTTACGAGGCGCTGATCGACGCCGCGGCGCCGCATCCCGTCGTCGTGCGGACGTACGACCTCGGGGGCGAGAAGGCGATCGGGCCCGGCGGGGGAGAGAACCCCGCCCTCGGGTTGCGGGGAATCCGATATTGCCTCGCTCACCCGGAGATCTTGGACGCCCAGCTCACGGCCCTGTGCCTCGCCTCGCGGAAAGGGCCGCTATCGATCCTCCTCCCGATGGTCGCCTCGCTCGCCGAGCTGCGCGCGGCGCGAGCGGCGCTCGTCCGGGCGGTCGCGCTCACGGGAATCGCCGAGCCGCCCCCCCTCGGGATCATGGTCGAGATTCCGTCCGCCGCGCTCCTCTGCGAGCGGTTCGTCCCCGAGTCCGACTTCTTCTCGATCGGCACGAACGACCTCGCGCAGTACGGGCTCGCCGTCGACCGCGCGAACCCGGACGTGGCCGAGCTCTATCAGCCTCTCCACCCGGCGATTCTCCGGATGCTAAGATCCGTCGTCGACGCGGGACGATCGGGCGGACGTCCCGTGGCGGTCTGCGGCGAGCTCGCGTCGGACCCGATCGGGATCGCGGTGCTCGTGGGTCTCGGAATCCGGGAGCTCTCCGTGACGCCGGTCGCCATCGCGGGAGTCAAGGATTCCCTCTCGGCGGTGGACTCGGTCCGGGCAGAGGCCCTGGCGGAGAAGGCGCTCGACGCCGGCGATGCCGCCGAGGTGGAAAAGATGTTCCGAGGACGAGCATGAGAACCGTACCCAAGCCGTGGGGGCACGAGCTGATCTTCGCGGAGAACGAGCGGTATGCCGGGAAGATCCTCCACCTGGAGCCGGGCCAGTCGCTCTCGCTGCAGTACCATGAAAGAAAGGACGAGACGATCTACGTTCTCAACGGGGAAGTGAGCCTTTCGGTGGACGTGGACGGCGAGATGAGAGAGATCCGGCTGCAGGCCGGCAGCGCGTACCGCTTCCGCCCCGGCATCCGGCATCGGATGCGCGCGGAATCCGGCTGTGACTTGATCGAGGTCTCTTCGCCCGAGCTCGACGACGTCGTCCGGCTCGAGGACGCCTACGGGCGCGAGGGAACGACGGCCCCGTGAGGTCCTCCCCGATGTCCCGATTCCGCGTCGCCCCCGCGCTCTTCCTCGCCGGCGTGCTCGCCGCGCCTTTCGCGCTCTCGAGAGCGCCCGAACCCACGCCGACCCCGCGCCCGAGACTGACCGGCGGATTCGGAAAGACCCCGGTCGCCGGGCGGCCCGCGACGCGCGGCGCCGAGAAGGGCCCCGTTCGGCTGACGAACCAGACGCTCGTCACCGATACCGAGAAGGGCAAGGTCTCGACGTCGGAGTCCCGTCCTCCTTCGGCGGCCGCCCCGACGCCGACGCCTCCGGCGGCGCGCTCCGGATCGTCGCCGGCCGAGACGGAAGCGGCGGCGGCGGAGACCGGTCAGGGAGAAGCGTACTGGCGCGGGGAGGCTCGACGCGTGCGCGAGCGCGTGGCCGAGCTTCGCGAGGCCATCACGCGGCTGGAGGCGGACACGAAGAGGCTCGAGGCCGACTACTACGCCTGGGACGACGGCGCCTACCGCGACAAGGTCATCAAACCGTCGTGGGACAAGGCGCGCGAGGAGCTCGCCACGGCGCGCCTCGCCCTGCCCGCCGCGGAGAGAGAGGTCACGGAGCTCCCCGATCGCGCGCGCCGCGCGGGAGCGTTGCCGGGCTGGCTCCGGGAATGAGCGCGCCGGTCCCCGGGGCGCTCCCTTCCTACCGCGTGGAGACGTGGGGCTGCCAGATGAACGTGCTGGACGGCGAGCGGATGGCCGGCCAGCTCGAAAAGCGCGGTTTCCGGGCCGCGGAGGACAGGGAGTCGCCCGACGTCGTCATCCTGAACACGTGCTCCGTCCGCGAGAAGGCGGAGTCGAAGGTGTACAGCGCGCTCGGTGTGCTCGGACGACGGAAGCAGGAGTCGCCGGACCTCGTCATCGGGGTGACGGGATGCGTCGCGCAGGTCGGAGGCGACGAGATCCTGGAGCGCGCGCCTTACGTCGACTTCGTCCTCGGCACGGGCCACGTCGAGGAGGTGGGAGAGATCGTTCTCGAGGTGCGCGCGGAGCGACAGCGAGTCCTCTCCGTGGACTTGCCGGTCGAGTCCCCCGTGTACCAGTTCCGGGAGATCTCCCGCGGCTCGCGGTTCCAGGCGTACGTGACCGTCATCGAGGGGTGCAGCCAGTTCTGCACGTTCTGCATCGTGCCGTTCACGCGCGGCCGCGAGCGCAGCCGCCGCTCCGCGGAGATCTTCGAAGAGATCCGCGAGCTCGTCGAGAAGGGCTTCACCGAGGTGACGCTGCTCGGCCAGACCGTGAACGCCTACCGCGATCCGGAAGACGGGTCCGGGTTCGGGCACCTCCTGCGCCGCGCGGCGGCCATTCCCGGGATTCGACGTCTGCGTTTCCTGACCTCGCACCCGCGTTTCCTCGACGACTCCATGATCGAAGCGGTCGCGTCGGGAGGCGTCGTCGCCCCCTACCTCCACTTCCCGGCCCAGTCCGGCTCCGACCGGATCCTCTACCGCATGAAGCGCCGCTACACCGCCGCCGAGTACCTCGAGAAGGTCGCCGCGATGCGCCGCGCGCTCCCCGACGTCGCCCTCTCATCCGACTTCATCGTGGGCTTTCCGGGCGAGACCGAGGAGGACTTCGAAGCGACGCTCCAGCTCCTGTCCGCCGCGCGCTTCGCGAACGTGTTCGCGTTTCGCTACTCGGCCCGCCCCGGCACCGCCGCGGCGCGGTGGGGGAGCGAGACGGTCGTCCCCGACGACGTCGCCGCCGAGCGGCTCGCGAAGCTCCTCGCCCTCCAGTCGGTCATCCAGGCGGAAGTGAACGCGGGCCTCGTCGGCCGCGACCTCGAGGTCCTCGTGGAAGGGCTCGACCGCAACGGACAGACCCGGGGGCGCACGCCTTGCAACCGGATCGCCCACGTGACCGGCGCGCGAGGAGACGAGGCGAAGCCCGGCTCGTACCTCCGGGTGCGGATCACCCGCGGGCTTCCGAACTCGCTCCAGGCGGAGAGCGCGGCGTAAAAGGGGGGACACGTGGTCAAGATGGAGATCAAAGGGCTGCTGATGGACCCCGTTTCCAACATGCCCGTCGTCGTCCTGCGCGACGCGGAGAACGGCGTCTTCCTGCCCATCTGGGTGGGGATCTTCGAAGCGAACGCGATCGCCATCCAGATGGAGAAGATCTCGACTCCCCGTCCGATGACCCACGACTTACTCAAGAACCTGATCGGCGAGCTCGACGCGACCGTCGAGCGGATCGTGATCAACGACCTCAAGGACAACACGTTCTTCGCCCGGATTCACCTCCTCCGGGGAGGCACGCGGTGGGACGTCGACAGCCGGCCGAGCGACGCGATCGCTCTCGCGCTCCGCGTCGACGCCGAGATCTTCGTCGAGGAGGACGTGCTCGAAAAGAGCAAGACCCTCCGCCCCGACGGCGACGACGGCGACCCCGAGCGGCTGAAGAAGTGGCTCGAGGAGGTGAACCCCGAGGACCTCGGAAAATACCGTATGTAGTGGTCGCGCCGGAATCGAGCGCTATACTCGGTTTCCGTGGTCATCTGCATCGCGAATCAAAAAGGGGGAGTCGGAAAGACCACGACCGCAATCAACCTCGCCGCCGCCCTCGCCACCAAGGGTCTGAAGACCCTCCTGATCGACCTCGACCCCCAGGCCAACAGCACGATGTCCTACCTCGATCGCCGCGCGGTCGAGAAGTCCATGTTCGACGTCTTGACCGAGAAGGGCGTCATGATGTCGCACGTCGTCGTCCACTCGCCGTTGAAGAACCTCGACGTCGCGCCCGCGCGGATCGCGCTCGCCAAGATCGAGTCGAAGCTCCTGGGCGAGATCGACGGCCATTTCCGGCTGCGCGACAAGTTGGACGGCGCCCGGAAACGCTACGACGCGATCGTCATCGACACGCCGCCGACGCTCGGGATGATCACCGTGAACGCGATGGTGGCGGCCACGCACATCCTGATCCCGATCCAGTCGTCGTACTTCGCCCTCGAGGGCACCGACGACCTCTTGGAGACGATCGACAAGATCAAGGCGCGGCCGAACCCGGCGCTGCGCCTTCTCGGCGTCGTGATCACGCTCCACGACCGGCGCACGGTGATCGCGAAGGACGTGTACGACCAGATCCGGACGGTGTTCGGCGACAAGCTGTTCAAGACGACGATCTCGAAGAGCGTGCGGCTCGAGGAGAGCCCGGCGCACCGCGAGTCCATCTTCACCTTCTCGCCGCGCTCGACGGGCGCGGCCGAGTACTACTCCCTATCGGAGGAGGTTCTCTCTCGTGTCTAGCCGCAGACGGGGACTCCCCACCGAATCTCGCATGCGCCACGACTCCCACTTCGTCGAATCCCTCGCGGAGAGGTTCGGCGAGTCGATCGGCCGGTTCATCTCCATCGAGGAGATCGAGACGAACCCGGACCAGCCCCGCACGAGCGTCGGCGACCTGCGCGACCTCGCGAAGTCGATCGAGGCGAAGGGGGTACTGGAACCGCTCCTCGTCCGGCCGATCCCGGGCGGACGGTTCCGGATCATCGCGGGGGAGAGGCGCTTCCGCGCCGCGCTCGAAGCCGGCCTCGCCGAGGTGCCGTGCATCGAGCTCGACGTGCCCGATTCGGAGGTGCTCGAGATCGCGCTGATCGAAAACCTGCACCGCCGCGACCTCCACCCGTTCGAGGAGGCGGAGGGTTTCTCCGGGCTCGCGGAGAAGCACGGTTACACCCAGCAGCAGATCGCCGACTCGCTCGGGAAGTCGCGCGTCACGGTGACGGAGGCGATGTCGCTCCTCGACATCCCCGAGGACGTTCGGGACGAATGTCGGCGCGCCAACATCGAAGCGAAGTCGGTCCTCCTCGAGATCGCGCGGTTGAAGGATCCCGAGAAGATGCGGGCGGCCATCCGGCAGATTGCGGCGGGCTCGACTCGCGATGATTTGCGCGCGTCGAAGAAGGACGGGGACGCCGACTCCGGTCGGCCGCGGCGGTTCGAGTTCGTCTACAAACCGAAGGGCGGCCCCTTCAAGCTCGCGCTCTCGTTCACGAAGTCGCGGGTGGAGAAGTCCGAGCTGATTCAAACCCTGAAGGACGTCATCCGGCAGCTCGAAGCGGGGGAGATCAAGCTGCCGAGAAAGTAGCGTCGGGGAGCGGACCGGTTGGAAGACGATCGACGATCCGAGCTGAGATCCCTCGTTGCTCTCGCGCACGTCGCGAGCGTTCCCGAATCGATCGCCTTCTACCGGAAGCTCGGCTTCGAGGTGAAGAACACCTTCACGCCGCCCGAAGCGAAAGACCCGGCCTGGGTCTGGCTGGAGAAAGGAAACGCCCGTCTCATGCTCTCGCTCGCGAGCGCCCCCATCCTCCCGGAGGAGCAGGCGGTCCTCTTCTACCTTTACTACGATGACATCGCCGCGACACGCCGCCGGCTCGACGAGGCAGGGGTCACCGCCGGGCCGATCGAGCACCCGTTCTACAACCCCCGCGGCGAGTTCCGCGTGACGGACCCCGACGGCTACGTCCTGATGCTCACCCATACGTGAGGTTGGATGCAGGCCGACCGTGGGGACTCCGTGAGTGTCCATGAAGGCCGCCGTCGGGGCTTCTTTCGGCGTCGCCGCCTTCGGCGGCTTGACGCCCCCCTTCCATCGAGGTAGGTTCGGAGCAACTCGGGAGATCCAATGAGAAACACTCTCAGGGTTGCTCTTCTCGCGGCGATTCTCGGAATCCTGTCGATGCCCGTCGCTAGCGCCGACACGAACGTTTGCCCGGGACAATGCCAGGGCACCGAATGCCACAATTGCACCGGCTGTACTTGCCCTCAGGCGTGCACGCAGACTCCCACCACTTGTAAACCCTGGATCCACTGCATCTGCGAACCCGGAATTCCGCTCGATCCTTGGGCTGCTCACTCAGAGGCAGCGCCTACACCCCCGGTCCTCCAATCAGAGTCTTCGATTGAAGGGCAGAAGTCAGTCAACGTCCGGCGGGCCCGGAGATAGCGACGACAGGTTCACTAGTACGCGCCGAACGGCCCAATCGGTGCGCTAGCCGATACCGGACAATCTTATTCGCGTCTGGACTTTCACTTGTAGCCGCCAGCCTGCTTGCAGTCGATCGAGTCCGGTTTAGCTGCGGGAGGCCGGACGGAACCGACGTCCCCTGCCAGGTCTGCCTGGTCCCCTTTCGCTACGATGCTGCGGTAGCCTGCCATCCCTCAGACCGGACTATTGCGGTATCACCCGGCCGCTACGAACTTCGGCCATTGGCAAAAGGGCTGGCGCTTCCCACCAATACGAGACTCTCTGTTTCACCCGAACCGGCGCCGGACGAGCGTCTCGTTCGTCTGACGCTTGTAACGGGGGGCACTGTTCAGATTCCCGACCACATCGTTAGATCACCCGGCGCCGCCTATCTTTTGAGCCTGACCACCGGAAGGATCGACACCGTTTTCGTCGACAGGGAACGAGCCGTTCCTTTTCCGTCGGGCAAGACCGTCGCAGTGGGACTCGGTAGTCCTGGACAGATGCTTGGAGTCACGAGACCATTTACCGTGCAGCCTGGCGCAGCCACGCGCGTTCCACTCTTTTACGCACCTACGGGCAGCGCCGGGAACGCGATCGTCGCAGTCAGTTATCCAGCAGGCACGAAAGCGAAGCTGATGGATCTTCGTTTCAAGGCGGGGGACAAGAGCGCTGACTTTACGGTTCTTTCCTTACCGGAAGATGCGCACTATTCTCTCTTCTACGACGTTCCCGCTGGGCGTCATCGCTTGACACTTCAGTCCAAATACTGGCGCCTTCCGAATGCCACAATCGATGTCTCTCCAGGAAAGCTCTTGCTTGAACGGGGAGTAACGGTCGTTTCTCTTCCGTCACTCTTCGTGTCCGTCGTGGGTGATCTTCCCCCTAAGACGTCAGGTCGCGTTACCGTGCTCGATTGCGATCAGAGCAGCTTCGAGCCCGGCAAGGCCGTTTGGCCGAATATCAACAACTGCCTAGAGTTCTGGAAGGGGGACGTCGTCGAATCCGCCGCAATTCCGTATCTGCAATCCCGCTGGTACTTCGTCATGGCCGAAGCGGCGGGAACAAAACTAGGGCGGCGAGTCGATTTCCGACCTGGCCAAGATATGTCCGAGACCTTTCGTTTCGCACGCAGCCGCCTGTTCGGACGGGTTCTTCGCGGGACGGAAGGCATTGCGGCTGGAATTCGGATTGAAGAACACGACACCGGTCAACTCGAGGCCGAGACTGAAAGCAATAGCGACGGTTCGTACCAGCTCGATCTGTGGGCACCGCAGTGGATCGCTGCTCGCCTGCTGCCGCTCGATCGTGACGCGGAGGACGTTTCAGTTTTTCGCCTCGAGGTAAAACCCGGAGACTTCGAACGGGACTTTCATATTCCGGCAACCGACGTCCGCATCCTCCTCCGAGATGCCGAGACGCGCGAACCGCTGGCAGGTCAGGTAGTCTTTATGCAGGCCGGCGCCTCAGCTGAGCGAGAAGCGGGAATTAGCGGAGAAGCGCATCTTCCTCCGCTCGATCCTGGCCCAGCGACAGTCACTGCATCGGCCGAAAAACATAAAACCGAAAAAGCCAGTTTTGTCGTTCTTGATCACTCTGATGTTCAGCGCTTCACCGTTTTTCTGAAGCCGCTCAGGGAGGAGAACTCGTTTCTCGCCACCCTGCCGGACGGACGGCCCGCCGCCGGAGCCGACGTTCTGGTCGGTCCTCTGGGGGTGGGGTTTCGAGAGCGCGGGCGCTGCGACGAGAACGGCCTTTGCCTGCTCGCGGATCGTCCTGCGCCAGACGAGCCTGTGTTCGTGTTTCATCGGGACGCGGCTCTCACGGTCGCTCGAGCAGGGACGATACTGGAACAGCAAAAGCTCACTCTCAGGACATCAGGAGGGATCCTCAGAGTAGCGCCGGTTCGCGGTCAGCGCTCCGCAGATTTGAGCCTGGAGATCGTCGTCAGTGTGGAGGGGGTCCAAGTGCCTCCTTCACTTTACGCGATTATGGGCGCGCGACTCGATCTGTCCCACCGTGTCTATCTGCAACCGCAGTTCTCTGTTTTCGAGCTACCCGGGCTTCCAGCCGGCCGATTGACGATAGCTCTAGTCGGCCGCCAGACTCGTGAGCAGGCTGACGACCCCGCCGTGCTACTCACTCACCAGCTGCCAGTGGACCTACCTACGACGACCGTCTACCGGCCCTCGTTGCCCTAGCCACATCCAAACGATCACCCAGTCCCCGCGCCTGGCACGATCGAAGCGTGCACCCCAAAAACGGTTCAAGAGCGGTTGAAGGAGGAAACCGATGGCCAGATACGGCAAGAAGGCGTCTCAGAAGGTCGAGAAGACGATGCGGGAACGTAAGAAGGGAACCTTTGAAGAGTGGCTCCGCCAAGAAGGTCAAGAGCAAAAAGCAGGCGATCGCGATCGGGCTTGCCCAAGCCCGGCGCGAAGGCGGCAAAGTTCCTCGTAAGAAGACCTCGACCAAGAAGAAATAGTGATCGGGGATCCGACGTTGGATTTTACATAATCTATCTTATCGGACGCTGCTGGTGAAGGCCGCCGCGTCGCGAAAACGCCCCCGACCGGCCCGCTTGACTCTCGCTCCCCGACCCGTGACGCTTGGGCCGCGATGCGCCTGATCTCCCGGTCCGTGCTTCGGGAAATCCTGCCGCCGTTCCTCCTGGGGTTCGCCGCCTACACGTTCATTCTTCTCGTGCGGACGATCCTCCTCATGACGGACTTCTTCGTCCGCCGGAGCGCGACGCTCGCCCAGGTGGGCTGGCTCGTGGCGCTGTCGATCCCGTGGATCGTCGTGCTCACGGTCCCGATGGCGTTCCTGCTCGGGGTCCTGATCGGGATCGGCCGGCTCTCGGGCGACTCCGAGCTCGTCGCGCTGCGGGCCTGCGGGGTCGGCCCCTGGTCGCTCTACCGGCCGACGCTCGCGGCGGCGGCGCTCCTCTCGGGGACCGTCGTCCTCTTCTACAACCTCGTCCTGCCGCGCGCCAACGACGAGCTCACCCATTCGATGGCCCGGGTGGCCGCGACCGCCGTCGTCAACCTCGTCCAACCCCGGACGTTCCGGGAGCCGCGCCCCGGCGTGACGCTCTTCTTCGACCGGGTCGGAGCGGACGAGCGGTCCTTCGAGGGGGTCTTCCTGAAGCTCGGCGAGGACGACGGGCGCACGAGCCGGGTCATCGTGGCGCGCAAGGGGGCGCTCACCCTCGAAGGCGGGAAGCTGTGGCTCGACCTCTTCTCCTCGGTCGTCCACGAGGTGAACCTCCAGGACCCGACCCGCTATCGAACCAACCGCAACGAGTTCCAGCGGATCCTCTTTTCCGAAGACATCGAGGCGACGGCGCAGTCCCGCATCTCCTACGAAAAGGGGCTCCGCGCGCAGTCGCTCGCCGAGCTGATCGCGACGGAGCGCAGCGTGCGCGGTAAATCACCCGAGCGACACCGCCTCGCTCTGGTCGAGATCCACAAGAAGTTCTCGATCCCGTTCGCGTGCTTCGCGTTCGCGGTGATCGGCATCCCCCTCGCGGAGACGTCGCGCCGGGGCGGAAGAGGAAGCGGGTTCGCCCTGTCGCTCGCGATCCTCGTCGGGTACTACCTCCTGCTCTCCAACGGCGAGACGTGGGCCCAGGAGGGAAAGATGAGCCCCGCGCTCGCGATGTGGCTGCCGAACGTGCTCCTGATCGGGCTCGGCGCCCTGGCTTCCCGGCGCGCCGGGAGGGAGCGCGGGCGGTCCCGGTTCCGCCTCTTCCGGCGGGCTCCCCGGGCGGCGGCGCCGGAGACGTCACGGCGCGCGTGGTTCGCCGGCTTCCTTCGATTCCCCGCGATTCTCGACCGGTACGTCCTCGCGCGGTTCTTCACGACGCTCGCGCTCGTCTTCGCGTCGATCCTGCTCTTGTCCTCGATCGTCGACTACTCCGAAAAGGTCGACGAGATCATCAAGAACCGCCCGCCGGGCTCGGTGCTCGCCGGCTACTACCAGGCCTTCCTGCTGCTGATCGCGATGGAGCTCGCGCCATTCACCGTGCTGATCGCCGCGCTCATTTCCCTCGGAATGCTCTCGAAGAACAACGAGGACACGGCGTTCAAGGCGAGCGGCGTCTCGCTGCATCGCCTCGGGGCGCCCATCCTTGTCGCCGCCGGAATCGGCGCTCTCCTCGCGTTCGCCGTCGGAGAGTACGTCCTCCCGATCGCGAAGCAGCACGAGATCCGTTACAAGAACCGGATCTTCGGCCGCCCCGCGGACTGGAACCTTCGCACCCCGGCCGAGCGCAACTGGTATTACGGGCGGGACGGCCGGATCTGGCACCGCGAGGAGAGCGATCCGGACCGGGGGATCCTGGTCTCCCCCACGATCTACGAGTTCGGCGGCGGATTCGACCTCGTCCGACGCACCGGGGCGCGGGAAGCGGCGTGGGACTCTTCCGGCACCCTGTGGACGCTTCGCCAGGGGTGGACGCGGGTCTTCGACCAGGGCGCGACCACTTCCTTCCAGACGTTTCTCGAGGAGCGCACGGAAGGGGATCCGCCGGCCGCGTTCGCCGCGGAACGCCGGCTGCCCGCGGAGATGCGTTTCCGCGAGCTCCAGCGCTACGCGCGGAGGTTGAAGAAGAGCGGGTACCCGACCGCGAGTCTGGAGACGGCCCTGCAGGCGAAGCTCGCGCGGCCGCTCCTCCTCCCCGTCATGGCGCTCCTCGCGCTCCCCTTCGCTTTTCGAATCG
>DASRPJ010000343.1:0-9139 GCA_035646435.1 Thermoanaerobaculia bacterium
CGACGTGATTCCTGTGATTCCGCCGGAGCTTCGGCCGCTCGTGCCGCTCGACGGCGGTCGATTTGCCACGTCCGATCTGAACGACCTCTACCGCCGCGTCATCAACCGCAACAACCGGTTGAAGAAGCTGATGGAGCTGAAGGCCCCGGACGTCATCATCCGCAACGAAAAGCGGATGCTGCAGGAGGCGGTCGACGCGCTCTTCGACAACGGCCGCCGCGGCCGGGTGCTGAAGGGCTCGAACAACCGGCCTCTCAAGTCGCTATCCGACACGCTGAAGGGCAAGCAGGGGCGGTTCCGCCAGAACCTGCTCGGGAAGCGCGTCGACTACTCGGGCCGTTCCGTCGTCGTCGTCGGCCCGGAGCTGAAGCTCCACCAGTGCGGACTTCCCAAGAAGATGGCCGTCGAGCTCTTCAAGCCGTTCATCTACAACCGGCTCGAGAAGAAGGGGCTCGCGCAGACGATCAAGGCCGCCAAGGAGCTCGTCGAGTCCGGGGTCACCGAGGTGTGGGACGCGCTCGAAGAGGTCATCCGCGACCACCCGGTGTTGTTGAACCGCGCGCCGACCCTCCACCGCCTCGGCATCCAGGCTTTCCAGCCGGTGCTCGTCGAGGGCAAGGCGATCAAGATCCATCCGCTCGTCTGCCCGGCGTTCAACGCCGACTTCGACGGCGACCAGATGGCGGTCCACGTGCCCCTCTCTCCCAAGGCCCAGGTCGAGGCGGAGCTGCTCATGCTCTCCTCGAACAACATCCTGTCGCCCGCGTCCGGACGGCCGCTCGCCGTGCCGTCGCAGGACCTCGTCCTCGGGATCTACTACCTGACCAAGTCCCGCGCGAACACGAAGGGGGAGGGGAGGATCTACTCCGACTTCGACGAGGTCATCCTCGCGTACGAGCAGGGGGACGTGACGACCCACACCCCGATCCGCGTCCGCTACTCGGGCCGGTACATCGACCTCACGACCCAGTACAACGACCAGGACATCGTGCACGCCGAGGTCCAGGACATCGAGCGCACGCTGATCGACACGACCGTCGGCCGGGTGCTCTTCAACCGCGCCCTGCCGGAAGTCGTCCCGTTCATCAACGGCAACCTCAAGAAGCGCGGCCTCTCCGACTTCGTCAACTACGTCTACCTGACGTTCGGCGAGGAGCTCTGCGTTCTGATGCTCGACGACCTGAAGGAGCTCGGCTTCAACGCCGCGACCCGAGCGGGCATCTCGATCGGCGTCGACGACATGCTCGTGCCCGCGAAGAAAGAGGAGTACATCGCCGGAGCGCGGCGCGAAGTCCTCGAGGTCGAGGGGCAGCGCAACTCCGGCGTGATCACGGCGGGCGAGCGGCACAACAAGATCATCGACATCTGGCACCGCACGACCGAGAACATCTCCGACGAGATGTTCCGTGAGATGAAGAAGTCCGACCAGGTCGGCCAGGAGTTCAACCCGATCTACATCATGGCGGACTCCGGCGCCCGCGGCTCGAAGGAGCAGGTCCGGCAGCTCGCCGGAATGCGCGGGCTCATGTCCAAGCCTTCGGGCGAGGTCATCGAGACCCCCATCACGGCGAACTTCCGCGAGGGACTCTCCGTCCTCCAGTACTTCATCTCGACGCACGGCGCCCGCAAGGGTCTCGCGGACACGGCTCTGAAGACGGCCGACTCCGGCTACCTGACGCGCCGGCTGGTCGACGTCGCCCAGGACGTCATCGTCATCGAGGAGGACTGCGGCACGAGCGACGGGATCACGGTCACCGCGATCATGGAAGGGGGCGACACGCTCGAGCCGCTGCGCGACCGCATCGTGGGCCGCGTCGCCCAGGAAGACATCTACGACCCGCTCTCCGAGGAGAAGATTCTCGCGATCGGCGACGAGATCACCGAGGACTTCGCGTCGCGCGTCCAGGAAGCGGGTATCGAGCGCGTGAAGATCCGCTCGGTTCTCACGTGCGAAACGAAGCGCGGCATCTGCCGCCTCTGCTACGGCCGCATGCTCGCGTCCGGGAAGATGGTCGAGATCGGCGAGGCCTGCGGCGTCATCGCCGCCCAGTCGATCGGCGAGCCCGGCACGCAGCTCACGATGCGGACGTTCCACTACGGCGGTACCGCGTCCCGCGTCACCGAGCAGTCGAAGCACGCCGCGAAGAACCCGGGCACGGTCCGGTTCCTCTCGGTCGCGACGGTCGAGCGTAAGGACGGGAACCTCGTCGTCATCAACCGCAACGGCAAGATCACGATCATGGACAACAAGGGGCGCGAGAAGGAGCGGTACTCCGTCGTGTACGGCTCGACGATCAAGGTGTCCGACGGCCAGGAGGTGGTGCCCGGACAGGAGCTCGTCGAGTGGGATCCGTTCACCTCGGCGATCCTGACGGAGGTCGGTGGAACGGTCGCCTTCCGCGACATCGTGGAAGGCGAAAACCTCCGCGAAGAGACGGACAGGGTCACCGGCCTCGCCCAGAACATCATCGTCGAGACGGTGGGGGCGGAGAAGCGCTCTCCGCAGGTCCTCGTCCAGGGGAAGGGCCTCGACAAGAAGTACCTCCTGCCGATCGGCTCGCACCTGATGGTGACCGACGGGCAGACGGTCTCGCCCGGAGACGTCCTGGCCAAGATCCCGCGCGAGACGACGAAGACGAAGGACATCACCGGAGGTCTCCCCCGGATTGTCGAGCTCTTCGAGGCCCGACGCCCCAAGGACGCCGCGGTCATCACCGAGATCGACGGCACCGTGTCGCACGGTCCCATCGCGAAGGGCATGCGCAAGGTCGTCATCACGGGGGACGACGGCGAGACCCGCGAGTACTTGATCCCCCGATACACGCACGTCAACGTCCAGGAGGGCGAGCGGGTCCGGGCGGGCGATCCGTTGATCGACGGGGCCATCAACCCGCACGACATCCTCGCGATCCTCGGAGAGAAGGAGCTGCAGCGCTACCTGGTGGACAAGATCCAGGAGGTCTACCGCTCCCAGAACGTCGCCATCAACGACAAGCACATCGAGGTCATCGTTCGCCAGATGATGCGCAGCGTGAAGATCGAGGAGGTCGGCGATACCGACTTCCTGATCGACGAGCAGGTCGACCGCTTCCGGTTCGAGGAGGAGAACGACCGGGTCATCTCCGCCGGCGGTCAGCCGGCGATCGGGCGGCCCATGTTGCTCGGGATCACGAAGGCGTCGCTCTCGACGGACTCGTTCGTGTCAGCGGCTTCCTTCCAGGAGACCACCCGGGTGCTGACCGAGGCCTCGATTTCCGGAAAGGTGGACAACCTCCGGGGCCTGAAGGAAAACGTCATCGTCGGTCGACTCATCCCCGCGGGAACCGGGATGGAGTACTACCGCAACGTCGTCCTCGAGCGGGAAGAGATCCCGCAGGTCGAGGAGCCGGCGCTCGAGGATTTCCTCACGGATCCCGCCGAAGAGCTTGCTCTCGCCGAAGCGGATGCCGAGGTGGACGCATCCGATGAGGATTGAGTTTCGGCGTTCGTTTTTCGCTCTAAAGTATTCGTCACGGTCCGGGCCCGACATCGGGCCCGGACCTCTGGTAACCTGAAGCTTCGCAAAGAAATGAAACAGTCCTCGATGTTCCTCGCCGTCGGTCTTTGCGTTCTGGGGGCGCTCCTGCCGGCGTGTCCCCTCCCGGCAGCGGAGCGAACGCCACCGGCCCGGATCGAGCCTTCATCGCTCGGTATGACCGAGGCGGAAAGCCGCGACTTCGTCGCCTGGGCGCTCGCGCGGCGTGAGGTGCGGCTCGCGGCGGCCGGTCACCGGACGCGGGTCCTTCGCGTGTGGTCCGACGTCGTGAAGGGGGAGAAGGGCCCGGCGCGGCGAGACCTCGTGCTCGTGCGCGATTACGACGCAGGCGTCGCGCGGGAGATCAGCTCGGTCGCGGGGAGTGCCGCAGTCGAAGTCCGGGAGCTCCGCGGAGTCCAGCCGAGCGCCGAAGAGATCGGGGAGGCGATGGCGATCGCCCGGCGCGATCCGGCGCTCGCGCGGTTCGTCGCGAACCGGGCGCTGCGCCTGATCGGCGGCTTCCACAACCGGAGCACTCTCCCGAATGACCCCTGCGCAACCGAGATCTGCCTGGACCTCGCGTTCATGAGGGGGAACTACGAGGGTCCGGAACGATACGTGATCGTCAACCTGACGCGGGGCGCGGTCGCCCACCACGACTTTCGCGGCGCCCGGCCCGGCGCGCCGCCGCCGAGGATGACGGAGCAGAGCCCGTGAGCCGGCATACCGCCCTCCGGCTCGCCTTCGTCGGGGCGTTTCTCTCTCTCGTCGCCGGGAGCCTTCGCGCGCAGTGCAGCTTCCCGGATGCGACCCGCGTGACCTGGCCGGGCGTCAACCCGGTCTGGGACTTCTGCTTCCGGCCGCCGAGCCTCTCGTCCGGGGCGAACGGGTCCGGTCTGGAGCTCACGGACGTCCGGTACCGGGGCACCCGGATCTTTCACCAGGCGCACATTCCGATCCTGAACGTGAAGTACGCCGCCAACTCCGGGAACATTCCGGGACCGTGCGGGGGACCGAATCTCTGCTATCGCGACTGGTTCTTCACCCAGACGGAGTTCGAATGCGCGCCGGTCGTCTCGCCGGGCGTCTGCACGGGCACGACGACGCCGGCGAAGACCGTCTGCGAAGACCCGGGCGAGGACCTCGGGACCTTCAACGGCGTCGCCGTCGAGAGCCTCCCGGACCGGCTGAAACTGACCGCGCAGACCCAGGCCGGCTGGTACCGCTACATCCCGATCTGGGAGTTCTTCGCGGACGGCACGATCCAGGCAAAGTTCGCGGCGACGTCGATCGACCACACGTGCGTCGCGTTCACCCATCACCACCACGCCTACTTCCGGTTCGATCTGGACGTCGACGGCGGGGCAGGCGACTCGGTCGACGCGATCCTGTCGGACGGCTCTCCCCTGCGGGTGACGACGGAGCGGAAGTTCGTGGACACGAGCCCTGCGCGCAGCAAGTGGCGGGTCGCGAGCGCCGGCTCGCCCTACGTCGTCGAGATCACGCGGAACGCGGGGGACGGCGCGGCGGGCGATCCGCTTCCGATCCCGGGCGATTTCCCACAGGGGGACGGCTGGGTTCTCGCATACGACCCGAACGAGATCGCCGACTACTCGAACGTCTTCTCCGGATGCGCCGCGAACATCGACCCCTGGGACGACGACGAGAACGTCAACGGAGCAGACGTCGTCATGTGGGTGCGCGCCGCGGGCCTCCACGAGGGGGAGGCCGGCGGAGAGGCGCACCACTGCGAAATGGCCGGACCGACGATCAAGGTCGTGCCGACGCCGCCCGTCGCGACGAGGTTCCACACGCTCGCGCCCTGTCGGGCCGTCGACACGCGCCTGGCGACAGGGACCCACGGCGGACCGGCGATCTCGCCGGCCAGCCCGCGCTCGTTCGTCCTCACGGCGCAGTGCGGCGTTCCGGCGTCGGCGAAGAGCGTCTCGGTGAACCTGACCGCCGTCTCGGCGGCGGCCACGGGGCACCTCGTGGCCTTTCCTTCCGGCGGGTCCGTGCCGGACACGAGCACGCTCAATTTTTCGGCCGGGCGGACCCGCGCGAACAACGCGATCCTGGCGCTCGGGGCGGGAGGCGCCGTGACGGTCGAGACTTCCGCCACCGTCCACGTCGTTATCGACGTGAACGGCTGGTTCGAATAGCCCTCGGCGAGCGTTTCGACCGACAGGCGCCCGAAACGCCCTCCCGGCGGCTCGCGGCGCCCGGTTCCTCGCTTGACAAGCCTTCGGGGCTCCCGTAGGATTCGCGGGTTTTTCCCTCTGACTTCGGCGGTGGTCCTTCGGACCGACGCCCGGGCGGGTAAAAGCGGTTTACGGTCGATCTCGGGCCCTTCCACGGCTCCGGAGGCCCGGGGAGACAGGAGAGTCGATGCCGACGATTTCGCAATTGGTGCGACAGGGACGCGATCGGGTGCGCGTGAAGACCGCGAGCCCGGCGCTCGAGTCTTCGCCTCAGAAGCGCGGAGTCTGCACGCGCGTCTACACCACGACGCCGAAGAAGCCGAACTCCGCGCTGCGAAAGGTCGCGCGCGTGAGGCTGACGAACGGCATCGAGGTCACGACCTACATCCCGGGCGTCGGACACAACCTCCAGGAGCACTCGATCGTGATGATCCGCGGCGGGCGCGTGAAGGATCTCCCGGGCGTCCGCTACCACATCATCCGCGGCACGCTCGACGCGGTCGGTGTCGCGAATCGGAAACAGGGTCGTTCGAAGTACGGGGCCAAGAGGCCCAAGGCCTAGGCCTTCGGACAGAATTCAGGACTATCAGAAAATGCCGAGACGCCGAATCGTCGCCAAGCGCGAGATCCTTCCGGATCCGCTCTACAACTCGCAGCTCGTCACGAAGTTCGTCAATTCCGTGATGGAGCGGGGGAAGAAGTCGCTCGCCGAAGGCATCCTCTATGGGGCGCTCAACAAGGTCGCCGAGAAGACTCAGGACGACCCGATGAAGGTCTTCAAGAAGGCCATCGAGAACGTCAAGCCGGCGCTCGAGGTCAAGTCCCGGCGGGTCGGCGGATCGACGTACCAGGTCCCCGTCGAGGTCCGGCCGAATCGCCGGACGTCGCTCGCGATCCGGTGGCTCATCGATTACGCGACGGCCCGCGGCGAGAAGACGATGAGAGAGAAGCTCGCGGGGGAGCTGCTCGACGCGGCGAACCTTCGCGGCGGCGCCGTGAAGAAGAAAGACGACACCCACAAGATGGCCGAGGCGAACAAGGCGTTCGCCCACTACCGCTGGTAACGGTCTCGTTCAGATACCCACGACTTAGGACTTTTCCGAAATGCCGCGCACTTCGCCACTCAAGGACACCCGGAACATCGGGATCATGGCCCACATCGACGCGGGCAAGACCACGACGACCGAGCGGATCCTTTACTACACCGGAGTCAACTACAAGATCGGCGAGGTGCACGACGGCACCGCGACGATGGACTGGATGGTCCAGGAGCAGGAGCGCGGAATCACGATCACGTCGGCGGCGACGACGTGCTTCTGGACCGCGAGCCCGACTCCGGGGGATCCCTCCGGCGCCCCCGGCCTCCTGACGCGCATCAACATCATCGACACCCCCGGCCACGTCGACTTCACGGCGGAGGTCGAGCGCTCGCTGCGGGTCCTGGACGGCGCGGTCGCCGTCTTCGACGCGGTCGCCGGCGTCGAGCCGCAGTCGGAGACCGTCTGGCGGCAGGCGAACCGATACGGGGTTCCGCGCATCGCCTTCGTGAACAAGATGGACCGCGTCGGCGCGAACTTCGCCCGCTGCGTCGAGATGATGCGGACGAAGCTGAACGCGAAGCCGGCCCCGATCCAGATCCCGTGGGGCATCGAAGGCGAGCACCGGGGCGTGATCGACCTCGTCGCCATGAAGGGTATCGACTTCAAGGACGAGTCGCTCGGAGCGAAGTTCGAAGTCGTGGACATCCCGGATGAGCTTCGCCAGGAGGCGGAGGCTTACCGCGAGAAGCTGATCGAGGCGGTCGCCGAGAGCGACGACGCGCTCCTCGAGAAGTACCTCCACGGCGGCAAGGTCGAATCGGACGAGATCAAGCAGGCTCTGCGGCGTGCGACGATCGCGGGCCACGTCCAGCCGGTCGTCTGCGGCTCGGCGTTCAAGAACAAGGGGGTCCAGCAGCTCCTGGACGCGGTCGTCGACTACCTCCCTTCGCCCCTCGACGTCCCGCCGATGATCGGGCACGACGAGCTCGGCGCGGAGCTCCTCCGGGAGCCCAAGGACGACGCGCCCTTCTCGGCGCTCGTCTTCAAGATCATGACGGACCCGTTCGTCGGCCAGCTCGCGTTCTTCCGCGTGTACTCCGGGCACCTCGATGCCGGCTCGTCGGTCTACAACTCGACCCGTGAGAAGACCGAACGGATCGGGCGCCTCCTGAAGATGCACGCGAACAAGCGCGAGGAGATCAAGGAAGTGTGGGCCGGCGACATCGCGGCGGCCGTCGGGCTGCGCCACGTCTCGACCGGGGACACGATCTGCGACGAGAACGCGCCGGTCATCCTCGAGGCCATGAACTTTCCGGAGCCGGTCATCGCCGTCGCCATCGAGCCGAAGACGAAGGCGGACCAGGAGAAGATGGGGATGGCGCTCGGCAAGCTCATGCAGGAGGACCCGACGTTCAAGGTCCACACGGACCGTGAGACGGGGCAGACCATCATCCGCGGCATGGGCGAGCTGCACCTGGAGATCATCACCGACCGCCTCGTCCGCGAGTTCAACGTCGGGGCGAACATCGGGAAACCCCAGGTGGCTTACCGCGAGGCGATCACCCGCGAGGCGCAGGGCGAGGGCCGCTTCGTCCGGCAGACCGGTGGTCACGGCCAGTACGGACACTGCAAGATCCGGCTGAAGCCGGCCGAGCCGGGGCACGACTTCGTGTTCGACAACCAGATCAGCGGCGGCTCGATCCCGCGCGAGTTCATCAAGCCGATCGAGCAGGGGATCAAGGAAGCTCTGGAGACCGGCGTGCTCGCCGGGTACCCGACGACGGGAGTCCTCGTGGAGCTCTACGATGGCTCGTACCACGACGTGGACTCTTCCGAAGTCGCGTTCAAGATCGCGGGCTCGATGGCGTACCAGGACGCCGCGAAGAAGGCCCGGCCGATCCTGAAAGAGCCGATCATGGAGGTCGAGGTCGTCGTTCCCGAGGATTACATGGGCGACGTCATCGGGGACCTGAACTCCCGGCGCGGCCACATCAAGCACATGGAGCCGCACGCGGGTGTTCAGGCGATCACCGCCCGGGTCCCTCTCTCCGAGATGTTCGGTTACTCGACCAACCTGCGTTCGATGACCCAGGGGCGCGGGAACTACACGATGCAGTTCGCGGCCTACGACGAAGTGCCGAAAAGCGTGAGCGAAGAGATCATCGCCAAGGTCGGAAGCAAGACGAAGTGAGCTCGGGGTCTGATCCCGAAGGGATCGGATCCCGCGCAGTGCGAGGAGATACATGGGCAAAGAAAAGTTCGACCGTAGCAAGCCTCACGTGAACATCGGGACGATTGGTCACGTGGACCACGGCAAGACGACGTTGACGGCGGCGATCACGCTGGTGTTGTCCAAGCGTGGGTTGGCGACGGCGAAGGCGTAC
>DASRPJ010000344.1:0-9534 GCA_035646435.1 Thermoanaerobaculia bacterium
TGCTCCCGTGGCGGCGAAGGCGCTCGTGTCCTGGATCGGCTGGAAGGCGACGCCCTGCGGGTTCGCATAGGTCCGGACCGCCCCCGTCGCCGTGTCGGTCACCGTGATCGCGACGTTCACGTCGGTCAGCCCGCCCGCGAAGACCCAGAACCGGGAGTTGAACGCGCGCCCGTCCACGACCTTGACGACGACCTCGACGTTGTTCGCGGAGAAGAACCAGAAGTAGCCGGTGTCGCCGGTCAGACCGACCGCCTGGCCAACGCCCGCCTGCCCCTGCGGAGTCGTCCACCGGACCTGGACCCGGAAGCGGCCGCCGTTCAGGCAGAGCGCCGTGGAATCGCCGCTGCAGCCCCAGGTCGCGAGGCTCGCCGTCAAGCGAGTCACGAAGGCGTCCGCGCGGCCGTTGTCGAGAGCATGCGTGGGCTGCGCGCCTCCCGAGGCGCCCGGAAAGTCCGTGGAGTAGGTCCAGCCGCCGACGTAGACGTCGCCCGAAGTCGGGTGGATCGTGATTGCCGAAGCGGTATCGCTGCCGCTGCCGCCCAGGTACGTCGCCTGAGGGGGCGCCGTCAGCGTGGGGTGAAAGCGCGCGACGAAGCCATCGTCAACAAAGGGAATTCCGCCGATCGCGGGTTGCGCGCCACCCGCCGTGAAAGGCAGGTTGGTCGAGAAAGTCTGCCCGACGGCGTAGACGTCCCCCGACGCCGGGTGGATCGCCAGCGCGTAGACGAAGTCGCTGCCGGTCCCGCCGAGGTATGTGGCCTGAACGAGCGCCGTCAAAGTCGGGTGCAGGCGTGCCAGATAACCGTCGGTCCCGCCCTCGCCGAAGCCCGGTTGCGCCCCGCCCGCCGTGCCGGGGAAGTCCGAGGAGGCAGTCCGCCCGCCGATGAAGACCTCGTCCGAGATCGGGTGGAGCGCGAGGGCGAGCGCGGAATCGTCCCGGCCGCCTCCCAGGTACGTGGACTGAACGAGCGCCGTCAGCGCCGGGTTCAAACGCGCCGCGAACGCGTCGACCCCCGTGTCGGGGGCATGGGCGGGCTGGGCCCCGCCCGCCGTACGCGGAAAGTTCAGCGACGTCGTCAACCCGGCGACGTACACGTCTCCCGAGGCTGCCTGGATCGCGAGAACCTGGGCGAGGTCGTAACCGTTGCCTCCGAGGTAGGTCGCCTGAGCGAGAGCCGTCAAAGCCGGGTTCAGGCGCGCGAGGAAAGCATCGGTCGGGCCGCCGCCGCCGTACCCCGGTTGCGCGCCGCCGAACGTGCCGGGAAAGTTCATGGCGAGCGTCCAGCCGGCGACGTAGACCTCACCCGACGCCGGGTGGATCGCGAGGGCGGTCGCGGCGTCGTCCCGGGTGCCGCCGAGATACGTCGCCCCGACGAGCGCCGTCAACGTCTCGTTCAGACGCACGACGAAACCGTCTTCGCCCCCCGCGGCGCCTTCCTCCGCGTGCGACGGCTGCGCGCCGCCCCCGGTGCCCGGAAAATCGAGCGCCGTCGTCTCTCCCGCCACGTAGACGTCGCCCGACGTCCCGTGGATCACGAAAGCGTTTGCGAAAACGTCGCTCCCCGCGCCCAGGTACGTGGCCTGAAGGAGCGCCGTCAAAGTCGGATCGAGACGCGCCACGATGGAGTTGACCGCCCCGCCGCCGGCGCCGGGCTGCGCGCCGCCCGCCGTGCCCGGAAAATTCGTGGAGGTCGTCCGCCCGGCGACGTAGACGTCGCCCGAATGCGGGTGAACCGCGAGGGCGACCGCGATGTCGTCCGGGCCGCCGCCCAGGTACGTCGACTGCACCAGAGGGTCGATGAGCACCGGCAGGGCGGGATCGTAGTCGCCGAGCCCGAAGCCGTAATCCCTGCCGCGAAGCGCGTAACCCACCTCGACCGGACGCCGCATGCCGCCCTTTTCCTGGTAGGCCACCGGCGCCGTGAACGTGACGTCGCCGAGACCCGTCCCGACGACGAGCGCCCCGGATTCGTCCTGCCGCAGCGACCGCGCGCCCCCGACCGACATCCGGATCTTCGAGGGATCCGCTCCCGGCCGGACGGTGAAATGCTTCTCGACGTTCGCGCCGCGCGCTTCGAGCTCGACCGAGATGCCCGGCCAGACCTCCCCGAGCGACACCCTTTCGTAGGTCGCGACTCCGGTCCTCCAGCGCGTCCGGTCGTTGCCGGTGAAGTGGCTGACCCTGGCGGCCGCCGGCCGCCCGGCCTCGGGACACGCGCTCCCGCCCACCGGAGTCTCTGTCAACGACCAGGCGTCCTTCGGAGGCGAGGCCCCGCGGCCGCGCGGCGAACCGGAATCTCGCTTTGCCGGGAGCGAATACACGATCCGCCCATCCCGCGTGACGAAGACCGTGCCGGCGAAGGTCTGCGCGGAGTAGGCCACAGCCGGGTCGGCCTGCCCGGCATTGGCGACGAACGGAATGGCCAGGGCCAAGAGCCTCGGCTTCGCCCGCTCCTCGGCGACAGACGCGCTCGCGGCAAAGAGGAGCCCCAGCGAGAGATGCCCGAGCGAGCGCAGCCGACGTGACGCGAAGAGGATGATGGTCCGGGAAAACGTCATGGAGGCCCTGCTCGGCGATTTTGCTGGCATCCTGAACGCTCGCTCCTCGGATCGGGAATGAAGGAGACCTGAAAGCCGGTCGAGGCGATGTCCAACGGTGCGATACCAATGCCAGAAACCCGGGCGTGCGGAACGGGAGAGGTAAGGGATGAAGCAATCGGTGAGACGTCCCGCGTCCAAGGCGGCTGTTCTCGCGCTCGCCGCGACGCTCACGGCCTGGGCGTCCGCGGCGGCGCAGGCGACCGCTGCCGCCCCGTCCACCGACGAAGCCGCTCGGATCGACGCCGCGGTCTCCGCGTTCCGGTCGAAGATGGGAGTCCCCGCGGTCACCGTGGCCATCGTCCAGGACGGCCAGATTCGATTCCAGCGCGGGTACGGAACGGCCGATCTCGAGAACTCCGTTGCCGCGACGGCGGCGACGGTGTATCGGATCGCGTCCGTGACGAAGGCGCTGACGGCGGTCGCCGCGCTGCAGCTCGCGGAGAAGGGAAAGATCGACCTCGACGCGCCGATCCAGAAGTACGTCCCCAGCTTCCCGACCAAGGCCTTCCCGATCACGACCCGTCAGCTCCTCGGTCACACGAGCGGCATCCGGAACTACAAGCGCGGCGAGAGCGAGCGAACCGACCACTGGGACACCCTGACCGACGCCGTGACGGCTCGATCTGGCACGGCAGCGTCCAAGCCGGGTTCACGAGCGACCTCTGGATCCTGCCCTCGAAACGCTTTGCGCTCGTGATCCTCACGAACCTGGAGGGCGGGGGCAGGCTCGGCCTGGCCGCTCTGGGGAACCAGATCGCCGAGGTCGGGCTTCGCTAGACAACCCTGTTCAAGCCACTGGGAAAACTAGCGTAACCGATGCCCCGGAATGGCTGACGCGGCTATGATTGCAGCTCTACGATAGACCGCCTCGCTTAAGCGACTGCAGCCGGTCCTCACGATCGCGGTCGGTCTCGCCAGCGAGGCAACTCCCGCAGCTGGAACAGTTCCCAAGTTTCTCCAGATCTCGCGCTGGCGATGTCCCAGAACGCCGTACGTCGTGGCACTCCAATGGTGGTGACGAACCAGCGAGACGCCTATCTCTCCTCCCCTGAGCCCCCACGGAAGGCAGGCGGTACGGGTGTCGAAGCGCTCGAGAGGAAGGTGTGAGTGGCACGTTCGTGCGGGGCTTTTAAGGTAAACGTGGCAGTAGCAGTGCCGCACAAAGAGAATCGCTAGGCACAGAGTGTGGGCACCCGCGCCTGCGAGATATCCCAACTGTGCAGAAGCAGCCGACTATAGAGGGTTGAGAGGAGGTTGGAGGTAAAATGACGGTCGCGCACCGCGCTCTCCCACGAGCTTTCCCGTTGACAGCCCCGTTGCTGGTCGCCGTTGCTCTCTACACCCATACTGCGTTCGCCTTCGCGCAGCCCCAGGAAGAGGGCGTGCCGAATATCGACGTAGTGCCGTGTACACTTGCGACGCCGGGGGACTTCCCATTGGAGGTCCCATCAGGCGTTCAATCAGGCGTTCCCCTATTACGCGGGGAAGCTCGCGTCGAGTCAATCTCGAGCGAGGACGAGTTCGCAGCGTGCGATCCCAATGCCTATCTTGGCCTCTGGGCCACTGAAGGTCCGGTCGCGAACTTTGTCCTCAACAATCAGGCTTACTGGGGAACCTACGGCGGCTACTCGGGTCAGGCGAGCAATGTGCTGAACTACTGCACCGGCTTCATGGCGTCAAGCCGAACAAGCACGTCCCCCGGGAGTTGGCCTTTCTGCTACTACTGCAGCCTAGTGGTCGACCTGCTCGACCACGTGTACCAATGCGGCTACTACAGAATCCTCGGTTGGGGCTACGTCTGCAACGACCGGTTCAACGGCGACCTCTACAAGAACTTCCTGGACCAAGGATACCGGTACGTAGCCACCGGAGTCTGGTACAAAGTATCGCCCGCGATTTCCGTGACCGCGACAGACGCGAGCAATGGCTGGGTCACAACCGTGGCGCCGAGCGGAGCAGCCGCCACGACTTACACGATCCCAGTGCACGACCGCCGCGGTGGCCACAACTCGCCAATCAAGGTCTACAACATCGCCATCTC
The DNA here is from genome assembly GCA_035646435.1 of Thermoanaerobaculia bacterium. GTDB lineage: Bacteria > Acidobacteriota > Thermoanaerobaculia > UBA5066 > Gp7-AA6 > Gp7-AA6. Next base: position 4,643 of record DASRPJ010000344.1, read on the forward strand.
CTCGGCCGTCGCTACGAACATCAAGATCGAGACGTTCTACGACGGCATGGGAGCGGGCCATGCTCATACCAGCGGCCGGCCGCTGAAGGACTACGACCTGACCCAGGCCAACCAGCTCGGAGCGCTCTTTGGCGGCAAGAACCGAACCGGGGGGCTCGTCGGGACAGCGATGACCTTCCGGCTCGGCGCTAGCGAGACGCGAACGATCTCCTACCAGACGACGGGATTCGCCGGCATCGAGACGGTCAGATTCACGTACAACGACAACCTACCGCAGTTCCGCGCGGGCCACGACTGGCGCATCGAGGCGAAAGTCAACTACCTCGAGCCGCTCGAGTACGGCCCGGAGTGGATCAACTACGGGGAGACTCCAGAGCACTCGAATAGCCATTACGGGACGGGCTCCTTTAACAGCTTTCTTCGGCGGTTCGGGTTCTTGTATTATGGTTGGACTGGCGGAGGGAACAACGGGAACCCGGAGAAGCTCCGGTACAACGATATGTCGCTCGAGTTCGGCGGCCCCTTCGACGTTGACGGCGACTGGTACAACCACAGAAACCATGAGAACCACCGTGACGGCGTGAGCATGGATCTCAGTAAGCAGGTGTGCAGGCCCTGGGTCTCTGACTACGACTGCCAGATGAGAGTTCCGGATGCGTTGCAGCCAATAAACGTGTGGGTGGCGTGGAACGCATGGACCACGGCGGAGGCAGAATACCGCGGCATCCTGCCAGGCCTCCAGTTCTGGGAGGAGGAAGTCCCACCGCACTACCATTTTCAGGCGAACTACTGAACAAACGAGGGGAACTCCAATGACTACGTCACTATCAAGGTCGGTCCTGACCGTTCTCGGCGCGCTGGGGGCCGGGCTGCTCCACGCGCAGATGCCTAAGGCAGGGCCGTGTGTGGACCTTCCAGAAGTGGGCTCGCTCTTGAACACGCAGGTCGTGTCACGAGTCGAGCAGGCACCCGGCGGCATGTTCCGTTACACCTGGCGGGTCACCGTGCTCCCAGGATCGCGACGCACCGTGATCAGCGTCTATCTCTCCGATTCCGCCGGCCAGTTCATCGCGCCAGCAAATTGGGGAGCGCTCTCCGTCGGGCCATCGCGCCAGAGCGCAGGCAGAGATAGTGCCGTATTCTCCTCGCGCGACCTTGAGTCGGATGCGCACGACCTCAAAGCCCCCAATACGTACGAGTTCAGCGCGATCAGCGAAAGCCTTCCCGCACCGACGCTGGCGATTATCAAGCCTCGGCGAACAATCTGCGAGCCGAAGGAGGAAGACTGGCCAATCCTCGAGCAGAAGGGATGGACGCGGGAAAGGGTAAACCGACTACATATCCAAGAGCTCAATACCAACCAAGAGATCGTTATCGGCCCTGTAGTGGCCAACGGCACGACGGACTCTGCCGCTCTCTTTGCCAAAGCGATGAAGCGGCTGGTCGACCTGCAGCAGCTAGTGGCCCCGCTTGCCGAAGGCGAGGGGTCACGCGGAATTCCCCGTCCACCAGAGAACGCCGGTGAATACACTGGGCTGAGCATGCAGGAGGCACGACAGCGAGGAACTGAACGCGCAAGTGGGCGCCCCCATGATCTGGCAATTATCGAGGCCCTGCACCAGTTCTACCGGGCGCGGCGTTAGAGCAGCGATCCGCGAGGCATGTTGGGAGGCCGGGGTCAGGCCGTCTCTCACCATTCGCTCCCGCAGGTCATGCACGCCACGACCTTCCAACCGTCGGGGAGGACGTGGCACGTTACCTCGTGCTCATGCCCCGGCGTTGCCGCAATGTTTTTCTTCCACTAGGGGGGCTCCTCTGAGCGTGTTCGTCCACACGAAGCTGCACCCGGACTCTCACCTCAAAGCAATCGATTGGTCCGGAAGCTCGATGATCCGAACGTCCGCGTCCCCCCAAAGAACTGCTTGGAGAAAACCACTCGACCGACCCGGAGGACACCCGATCCCACGAACCACAATACGACGCGACGGCACAAGACCTAAGACCTGGTTTTTCGTACACGGCGACTCAACCGTGCGGTCTTCGAAGAGCGCGGCCCCAGATGCGTACCTGCCATCTCATTTGCCGTTCGCTGGAGCGGCTTTGCGTGTCTTCCCTCCTCCTCACGGCGTCGGCAGCAGCAACCCTGTTCCCTGACCAGTCACCGTCGGAGCAACGAGCACTCCTCCAACTTCTCATGGACAAGGCGACCTGGAAGGACGGACGGCTCGACGTGGTCTTCCGCCCACCGTTCGACGCAATCCAACGTTCGAACCCGGGAACCACTCAACGGCCGGCGCTGAGATTGGCTGGGAGGCAGGGACTCGAACCCCGATTCACTGGTCCAGAGCCAGTTGTCCTACCATTGAACGACCTCCCAGTCGTCCCGGGGAAGAGCCGGGGATTATTCTCGAAGGTCGGCTCGGGGTCAAATTCGCCCTCACCCCGTCTCCCCTCACCCCGACCCTCTCCCCGCAAGCGGGGAGAGGGAGCGGAGAGGGAGAGGGAGTAAGCGAGACGGGGGGAGTCGGTAAGCGGCGCTAGAATCCCTCCGGCTTTCGGAGGCGACATGACTCCATCCCGCCGGGATTTCCTGATTGGTTGCGGCGCGGGCGCCGCGGCGTGGTTGCTGCCGGGCGGCCTCTTCACCGCCCGGTCCTACGCGGCGGAGATCACGCCGGAGAAGCGGCGCGAGCTCGCGGACCTGGCGCTCGACGCCGCGCGAAAGGCGGGCGCCTCGTACGCCGACATCCGCATAAACCGGTACCGCAGCCAGATCGTGACGATGCGCTCGCAGACCGACCGCGCGACCGGGAAGCTGAACCAGGTTCCGACGGTCGCGGACGGCGAGACGTTCGGTTTTGGTGTCCGCGCGCTCGCGGGCGGCGCGTGGGGGTTCGCGGCGTCGAACGTGGTGACGCGCGAAGAAGTCCTGCGCGCCGCGAAGGAAGCCGTCGGAATCGCGAAGGCGAACGCGAGCCTGCGGCGCGAGCCGGTCCGCCTTGCGCCGGTGCCGAAGTACGAAGACGTCTACCGGACGCCGATCGCGAAAGACCCCTTCGACGTACCGATCGGCGAGAAGCTCGACCTCCTCCGGCGGGCGGGCGAGGAGGCGAAGAAGGTGCCCGGCGTCTTCACCGCGAACGGCTTCATCGCCCAGCGCGTCGAGCATCGCTGGTTCGCGTCGACGGAGGGCAGCCGGATCGAGCAGCACGTGTACCAGATCGCGCCGGAGATGACGACGACGGCGGTCGAGCAGGGCCGCAAGCAGAAGTCGCGCACGTACCGGCCGCACTCCGTGACCGCGGGCTACGAGGCGGTCGAGCGCGCCGACCTGCTCGGCAACGCGCGGCGCATCGGCGAAGAGGCCGTCAACCACCTGAAGGCACCGTCCGTCACCGCCGGCAAGAAGGACCTCGTCCTCCTCCCGACCCACCTCGGTCTCACGATCCACGAGTCGATCGGCCACTCGACGGAGCTCGACCGCGCGCTCGGCTACGAGGCGAACTACGCCGGGACGTCCTTCCTGACCACCGACAAGCTCGGGAAGTTCCGCGTCGGTTCGGACATCGTCAACTTCAACGGGGACCGCACGAAGAAGGAGAGCCTCTCGACGTGCGGGTACGACGACGACGGCGTGAAGACCCGGCAGTTCCCGATCATCAAGTCGGGGATCTTCGTCGGGTACCAGACGATCCGGGACCAGGCGCACCTGATCGGACAGAAGGAGTCGATGGGCTGCTGCTACGCCGACTCCTACGCCTCCGTGCCGTTCCAGCGGATGCCGAACGTGTGGCTCGAGCCGGGGAAAGCGGCGACGACGCTCGCGGACCTCGTTTCCGGAGTCGAGGACGGCGTCTTGATCGACGGGCGCGGCTCCTACTCGATCGACCACCAGCGCTACAACTTCCAGTTCGGCGGCGACTCGTTCTGGGAGATCAAGGGCGGCAAGGTCGGTCAGATGATCGCGGACGTCGCGTACCAGAGCCGCACGCCCGACTTCTGGGGCGCGTGCGACGGGATCGGCGGAGAGGCGCTCTGGGAGAACGTTGGCTTGAACGCGGACGGCAAGGGACAGCCGCCGCAGATCAACGCGATGAGCCACGGATGCGCGCCGGCGCGGTTCCGGCAGGTCAACGTCCTGAAGACGGAGTAGCCGATGGCGTGGACGAGAGACGAAGCGAAGAAGCTCGCGGACAAGGTCCTCTCCTACTCGAAGGCGCCGGAGTGCGAGGTGTGGCTCGAGGCGAGCCGCGCCGGCCACACGCGCTTCGCGGCGAACGACGTCACGACGTCGGGGACCGCGGACGACATGACGATCGCGGTCGTGAGCCGCGGCGGCGGGAAGAGCGGCACCGTGCGGGTCAACTCCACCGACCCGGCGGACTTGAAGACGGCTGTCGCCCGGAGCGAAGAGGTGATGGCGGCGGCGAGCGTCGACCCGGAGTGGATGGAGGGACTTCCGTCGCAGAAGTACCCGGACATCAAGGGATCCCACGCGGCGACGATGAAGGCCGGAGCGAACGAGCGGCGGGGCGACGTCCAGGCCGCGCTCGACCTCGCGCGGCGCAAGAAGCTGAACGCATCGGGCTTCTCCGAGAACACGACGCGGTGGTCGGCCCTCGCGAGCAAAAAGGGGAACTTCGGCTTCTTCACGGCGACGACGGCGAGCTTCTCGACGACGATGCGCACCGAAGACGGCACGGGCTCCGGCTGGGCGGGTCTCGAGGCACCGAACTTCGCGGCAATCCCGGGGGCGGACCTCGCGCGGCGAGCCGCGAAGAAAGCGGAGGACAGCGCGAAGCCGAGGGACCTCGAGGCCGGGCGCTACACGGTCGTCCTCGAGCCGCGCGCCGTCAACGACCTCGTCGAAAATCTCGTCAACGCGCTCTCGC
>DASRPJ010000345.1:0-4349 GCA_035646435.1 Thermoanaerobaculia bacterium
CTCGGCGATCGTGCGCACGGTCGTGGGCAGAGCTTCGTCGGGGGTCCTGCCGGACACTTCGCCGATCAGGTTCTTCGCGATCCCGACCGCTTCGGGCGCGGACGACAGGAGAGCGGCGACCAGCCGGTCGCGCGCGGCATCGAGCTCCGCCGCCGGCACGACTTCGTGCACGAGCCCGATCCGACGGGCTTCCGCCGCTACGAACCTTTCGCCGGTCAGGAAGTAGCGCCGCGCCTGGCGAGCGCCGATCGCGCGGAGGACGTAGGGCGAGATCACGGAGGGCAGGATTCCGAGCTTCACTTCCGAGAGCGAGAACACCGCGTCTTCGGCGGCGATCGCGATGTCCGCCGCGGCGGCGAGGCCGACTCCCCCGCCGATGGCGGCTCCCTGGATGACGGCGACCACCGGACGGGGGCACCGGTCGATCGCGCGCAGCATCCCGGCCATGCGCTCGGCGTCCGCTTCGTTCTCGAGCTTCGAGAAGCTTCCGGCGCGCCGCATCCACTCGACGTCGGCGCCGGCGCAGAAGGTTGGACCTTCGCCTTCGAGGACGACGACGCGCGTGTCGGTGTCGTCGGTGAACGCGAGGAAGGCGCCCGTGAGCGCCTGGATCAGGACTTCGTCGAAGGCGTTGCGGACTTCCGGACGAGCGAGCGTGATTCGGCAGATCGGGCCGTCGCGAACGATGCGCAGGCGGCTGAAGGACTCACCCGACTCGCTCACGTCAGAATTCGAGCTGGCCGGAGAGGTCGAGGGGGACGGGGACGTCGCCTCGTGGGAGGCGCACGGTGAGCGTGCCGGACAGCCTCGCGGGAAGGCTGCCTCCGCTGAGGATCCCGCTCCCGGCCGCGCCGAGGAGCTGGCCGTGGTCGACGTCGATCGGGAGAAGGAGCGTGCTCTCCTGCCGCGCCCGGAGGATCTTCCCGCGCGTCTGGCCGGTGCCGACGACCCGCGCGCCGGAGGTGAGCCGGTAGCGGGTCGACGCGATCGTCAGCGGGAAGGCGAACGGATTGCGCACGGTCACGACGGCCTGAGCGCTGCTCTCGGTGAAGCCGACGTCGGTCACCTCGACGGACGCGAGGCGCAGGAAACGGCGCGCGGTCTCCTTCTCCCCTTCCACGCCGACGTCGTCCCATCGCGCCCGTCCGGCCCACTCGACCGCCGCGCCCGCGGCGGTTTTCCCCGACAGCCGGTAGTCGAACGTCTGCGGGTGGAAGCGGTTTGCCCAGTCGGAGGGGACGTCCGCGTAGCGGAGCGTCACGGGAAGGCGCAGGCGCGTGCCGGCCGTTTCCGCGCGGGCGGAGATCGGCATCTCGACGCCCGATCCGTTGACGGAGAGTTTGCCGGTGAAGGCGCCCGCGCGCGCGCCGTCGGCGGGCCCGACGAGGGTGGCGGAGAACGTCTCGGCGGGACCCGGTCGGACGTCGATCTCGACGGGTCGCGCGAGGGTGGCGGCGAGGAGCGAGAGGAGGAGGAAGTTCATCGTGAGGAGCAACGCCCGGGTCCTGCGCCCAATTCCGACCTCACATCCGGAAGACGCCGAATTCGGTCTCGGGGATCGGCGCGTTGTACGCGGCGGAGAGCGCGAGCGAGAGGGCCGGACGGGTCTCCGCGGGATCGAGGACGCCGTCGTCCCAGAGGCGCGCGGTCGAGTAGTAGGGGTTCCCCTCGAGCTCGTACTTCTCCCGCGTCGGGCGCTCGAACTCGGTGACGTCGGCGCCGGACATCGGCGGCTTGCCGGCACGCGCGAGCTGGTCCTGCTTGACGGTCGAGAGGACGGCCGCGGCCTGCGCGCCGCCCATGACGGAGATTCGCGCGTTCGGCCACATCCAGAGGAAGCGAGGGCTGAAAGCGCGGCCGCACATGCCGTAGTTGCCGGCTCCGAAGGAGCCGCCGATGACGATGGTGAGCTTCGGCACGGCGGCGTTGGCGACGGCGTGGACCATCTTCGCGCCGTCCTTGGCGATCCCGCCGCGTTCGTAGTCCTTGCCGACCATGAACCCGGTGATGTTCTGGAGGAAGAGGAGCGGGATCTTCCGGCGCGCGCACATCTGGATGAAGTGCGTAGCCTTGAGCGCCGACTCCGAAAAGAGGATCCCGTTGTTCGCGACGATTCCGACGAGGAAACCGGAGATCCTCGCGAAACCGCAGACGAGCGTCGCGCCGTAGCGGGCCTTGAACTCGTGAAACCGCGAACCGTCCACGAGCCGCGCGATCACGTCGCGGACGTCGTACGTCTTTCGAACGTCCCGCGGGAGGATCCCGTAGATCTCCCGCGCGTCGTAGAGGGGCTCTTCCGGCTTCTCGCGGTCGCCGGGGAGCGTCTTCCATCCCCCGAGGTTGGCGACGATCGAGCGCGCCGTCTCGAGCGCGTGCGCGTCGTCCTCGGCGAAGTGGTCCGCGACTCCCGAAACGCGGGTGTGCACGTCGGCTCCGCCGAGGTCCTCCGCGGACACCTCTTCCCCCGTCGCCGCCCGGACGAGCGGCGGCCCGGCGAGAAAGATGGTCCCGGTGCCCTTGACGATCACGGCTTCGTCCGACATCGCCGGCACGTACGCGCCGCCCGCGGTGCACATGCCCATGACGACGGCGACCTGGGGGATGCGCGCCGCGGACATCCGGGCCTGGTTGTAGAAGATCCGGCCGAAGTGCTCCCGGTCGGGGAAGACGTCGGCCTGCAGCGGCAGGAACGCGCCGCCGGAGTCCACGAGGTAGACGCACGGGAGCCGGTTCTCGAGGGCGATTTCCTGCGCGCGGAGGTGCTTCTTGACGGTAATCGGGTAGTACGTGCCGCCTTTGACGGTGGCGTCGTTCGCGATCACCATCACCTCGCGGCCGGACACCCGCCCGATCCCGGTGACGAGGCCCGCACCCGGCGCGTCGCCGTCGTACATGCCGTGCGCGGCGAGCGGCGAGAGCTCGAGGAACGGCGAGCCGGGATCCAGGAGCGCGTCCACGCGGTCGCGCACGAACATCTTGTTCTGCTCCGCGTGGCGCTCGCGCCCCGACCCGCCCGCGCGCGACTTCGCGAGCTCCTCGCGCAAGGCGCGGACGAGGGACTCCATTGCTTCGGCGCGCTCCCGGAACTCCCGGGAAGAGGCATCGATCCGCGAGCCGAGGATTTCCATGTCGAGAGCGGTTCGCCCGCGCGTCAGCCGGCCGGAATGGCCCGGACCTTCATCCGCTCACCCGCTGCCCGACTTCCTTCCTGATGAAATCGACGAGGGTCTGCGTGGGCGTTCCGGGCAGGAAGATCTCGCGGATCCCGAGCGCCTTCATCGGGGCGATGTCCTTGGTGGGAATGATCCCGCCGGCGAGAACGAGGATGTCCTCGCCCCGCTTCTCCTTCAGGAGCTTCAGGATCTCCGGGAAGAGCACGTTGTGCGCGCCCGACAGGATCGAGAGGCCGACGACGTCGACGTCTTCCTGAACCGCGGCGGTGGCGATCTGCTCCGGGGTCTGGCGCAGGCCCGAGTAGATGACCTCCATCCCCGAGTCCCGCAGCGCCCGCGCGATCACCTTCGCGCCGCGGTCGTGTCCGTCGAGACCCGGTTTGGCGATCAGGACCCGGATCGGGCGCTCCATCTCCGCGCGAGTTTAACCGATGGAGGCGGGCTAGGATTGCGCGACCGAATGCGCGCGACGACCGAACGGCTCGCGGAGAGCGACGCCGAAGACTCCCGCCCCGCGACGCCCAGTCTGCCGCCCGACCTCGCGCGCGAGGGGGTTCGCCGCCTCCGGGTCGTCGGCGGCGTGAGTCTCGTCGCGCACGCGTTCTTCCTGACCGTCTCCCGGCTCGTCGGCGATCCCGCGGTGCCGCGAAGCGCGGCGAGCATCAGCCTCGGCGCGGCCATCACCGGCATGGTGGTGGCGGTGCTCGTCATGCGACTCGCCTACTCCAACCGGATCGGCTCGCGCACGATCCTCGACCTGGCTCTCGTCTACTGGGTTCTCGACGCCCTCTTCATTTCGTTGAGCTCCCACGTGTCTCCGCTCACGATGGAGCGCGCCCCCCAGGGCTGGTCGGGCGTCGCGGTGTGGGTCGTCGCGTTCCCGCTCGTGATCCCCAACACGCGCGGCAAAGTGATCCTCGCGACGTTCGTGGCGGCCGCGATGGATCCCCTGGGCCTCCTGATCCAGGTGTCGGCGGGGCTTCCGGCGCCCGATCCGCGCGCCCTCGTCGCGTCTTTCGCACCGACGGTCCTCGCCGTGCCCATCGCGATCGTGATGTCCGGGATCATCTTTCGAATATCCGTGGAGGCCATGCGGGCTCGCGACCTCGGGAGCTACCGGCTGGTGGAGCCGCTCGGGTCCGGCGGCATGGGCGAGGTGTGGCGCGCGCGGCACCG
>DASRPJ010000346.1:0-4592 GCA_035646435.1 Thermoanaerobaculia bacterium
GCAGTCAAAAGGGACTCAGATCCCTCGCCTCGCTCGGGATGACAAGCGAGGGCGAAGGGCTCGGGATGACAGGCGTAGAGCTCGGGACGACAGGAAAGCTAAGATGGCCGGCGGTGTCCCCGCCGGCCTTTTCTCTCGAACCCGAGGTCGCCCTGCTCGTCGAGCAGAAGCGCCTCGCCGACCTCGAGGACCTCTGGATGCGCCGGATGGAGGCGACTCCCGAGGACCTGCCGTTCTTCTTCGGCGTCGCCGCGGCGGTCAAGAAGAAGGCGGGCGCCGAGGGCGCGGAGAAGGCGAGCTCGTGGCTCGGCTTCCTGGCCGACTACCAGGCGGAGCGGCAGGATCTCGGCCGGCGCGTCGACGTCCTGACCGAGGTCGTCCGGATGAGCCCGACCGACGCCGGCGCCCGCGCCTCTCTCGAGGGCGCGCTTTCGGAGCGGTTCCGCGGGCATCCCGCGCTCGCGGCGGTACTCGCGCAGCACCCGCTCGCCGCCGCGACCGACCCGTCCGAGACGGCGCGCCGCGTCGCGCGGTGGCTCCGGTTCGTGCCGGGCGAGGTGTATTACCTCGCGGGGCGCGGCGCGGGCCGGATCGCCGAGATGAACCCCGCGCTCGACGTCATCCGGCTCGAGGTCGGTGGCGTCCGCATCCCGCTCTCCCTTGCGTCCGCGGAGAAGAACCTGGAGGCGCTTCCCGCCGGGCACTTCCTGCGGGAGAAAGTCGAGAGCCCCGAGTCGCTGCGCGAGCTCGCGGCGAAGGAGCCGGCGGAAGCGGTCCGACGCCTTCTCGACAGCTTCGGCCGCCCGCTCTCCGCGGGGGAGGTCCGCGACCACTTTGCCGGAATCGTGGAGGAGGAACGGTGGAGCTCCTTCTGGACGTCGGCGCGGCGGCACCCGCAGCTCCTCGTCGCGGGGGCCGCGAAGAGCGCGCTCGTCTCGTGGAGCGCGAGCGCGGGCGCGGCGGACGACACCGTCCGGCGGCAGTTCGCGGCGGCCGACCCCGCGCACAAGCTCGACCTCGCTCGCAAGCACGGGAAGCGGTCGCGCGAGCTGGTCCGGTTCTTCGCCGACAGCCTCGCCTCCGAAGCGCGCCGCGCCGCGTCCGCCGACGATCCCTCGCTCGCCTGGGAGCTCTCGCAGACGGCGGCGAAGCTCGCGCCGGGCGAGGCGGAGGCGTTTTCCGCGGAGTCGCTCGTCGCTTCGAGGGACCTTCCCGAGGTCCTCCGCCGCATGAAAGACCACACGGCGCGCGAGCGGGCGCTCCACGAGATTCGCGCGCGCCGCGACGACTGGGAGACGATCTTCGCGGCACGCTTCCTCGAGGAGGAGGATCAGCGGGTTCTGACGGCGATCTCGGACGCTCTCGCCGAGCGGCCGGAACGGCGGGAGGAGATCGTCCGGCGCGTCCTCCGGACGCCGAGGACAGCCCCGCGCGCCTTCGTGTGGCTCGCGGAGCGGGCGGAGAAGGAGCGCGCCGTCTCCGAGAGCTCCCCGTCCGCCCTCTTCCCGGCGCTCCTCGACGCGCTGCGCCAGGACGAGTTCGGGACGATCCGCGCCCGCGTCAAGACGCTCTTCGATCCGGGAGGGCTGGCGGTGTCGCTCGTCCGCCGCGTCGCGACCGAGGAGGAGGCCCGCGAGCTCGCGGTCGCGCTGTCCCGGGCCGGAGGCCTGGAGGAGCACCGCCGCGGTACGGTGCGAGAGGCCCTCTTCATGAAGTACCCGTCTCTGCGCGCGCCGGCGGCGAACTTCCTCTACGCGACGCCCGAGGCGATCGAGGCGCGCCGCGACGAGCTCGCGCGTCTGAAGCAGGTCGAGCTCCCCGCGAACGCGGAGGCGATGAAGGCGGCGAAGGAGCACGGCGACCTGAAGGAGAACTTCGAGTATCACGCGGCGCGCCAGAAGCACGAGTACCTCTCCGCGCGCATCGCGGCTCTCGCCGACCAGCTCTCCCGCACCCGCGCCCTCGACCCCACTCGCATCGACGCCTCGGAGGTGCGGGTGGGGACCCGGGTCGTCCTCCGAGCCGCGGAGACCGGGCGCGAAGTGAGCGCGACGATCCTCGGGCCGTGGGACTCTCGCCCGGAGGACGGCGTGTACTCCTACGAGTCGGAGTTCGCGATGGGACTCCTCGGGAAGAGAGTCGGGGAGCGGGTCGGCTCGCCGGACGGCGAGGCCGAGGTCGTGTCGATCGCGCCGTGGCGGTGACCGACCGGGAGTCTGTCATTCCGAGGAGCGCAGCGACGAGGAATCTGTGGCTCCGTCGAAAGGGCACAGATCCCTCGCGGAGCCTGTCCTGACCCGAAGACCGCAGTCGAGAGAGGCACAGATCCCTCGCTTCGCTCGGGATGACGGGAAGGGCGAAGGGCTCGGGATGACGGGAAGGGCGAAGGGCTCGGGATGACAAGCCGATAAGGGTCGCGCCCGTGACAGAATCGGGGCCCACAACGCACTTTTCGAGGAGGTCATCGTCATGAACCGCTCCACCCGGACTCTTCTGGGATTCGTGCTGGCCCTCGCTTCGCTCCCGGCCGTCGTCGCCGCTGGACCTCTGCAGACCGACGTCGTGAACGAGCTCACGGCAGTCGAGAAGAAGCTCGTGGGCCTCGCCGAGGCCACCCCCGCCGAGAAATTCGGCTGGCGTCCGGCGGAGGGAGTCCGCTCCGTCAGCGAGGTGTACATGCACCTCGTCGGCGCCAACTACATGCTGCCCACGATGATCGGGGCGAAGATGCCCGCGGGAATCACCCGCGACATGGAAAAGACGGTGACGGACAAGGCGAAGGTCATCGAGGCGATCAAGAACTCCTTCGAGCACACGCGCAAAGCGGTCGCTGCCGTACCGGACGCGGACCTCGACAAGAAGGTCAAGTTCTTCGGAACGGAGAAAGCCGAGCGCGAGATGCTCATGATCCTCGTCACCCACGCCCACGAGCACCTCGGGCAGTCGATCGCTTACGCGCGGATGAACGGGATCGCGCCTCCGTGGTCGGAAGGGCCGCCGCCGGCGCCGGAAAAGAAAGCCGCGGCTCCGAAAAACTACTAGCTTCGCCGTGATTCGAAAGCTCCCGTCGGGGGTCTACCGCCTCTACTCCCGGAAGAAGGATCGCAAGACCGGCCGCCGCCGGAACCTCGGCACGTTCCGGACGCGCGAGGCGGCGGCGCGGCACGAACGGGCGGTTCAGTTCTTCAAGAAGAAGTGAGCTCGACCGGCGTCGTCCCGCGCATCCTCCACGCCGAGCTCTCGGAGTATCGGCGGCAGCTGCGCGACGCTCGCGAGGACGCGGCGAGGCTCGTGGAAGGGCTCACGGACGCCCAGTTCAACTGGAGCCCGGCGCCCGGCCGGTGGTCGATCGCCGAGTGTCTGGACCACCTGAACAACGGATGGCGGGTCCTTCCGAAGCTCGACCACAAGATCGCCTCGGCGTCGGAGAAGGGGATGCGCGGAGAGGGCCCTTACCGCCACCCGCTCCTCGGCCGGCTGTACGTGCGCTTCGTCGAGCCCCCTCCGAAGATCCGCGTCCGCGCGCCCAAAGCCTACGTCCCGAAACCGGACCAGCCGCTCGCCGCAGTCGCGCCGCGTTTCCTCGAGCTCCAGGACGAGATCATCCGGCGCGTGCTCGCCGCCGACGGGCTCGACCTGGGCGAGATCCGGATGTCCTCACCGATCAGCCGCCGGTTCCGGATGTCGCTCGGCCAGTGGTTCGCGTTCCTCGCCGCGCACGAGCGCCGCCACCTCTGGCAGGCGTGGCAAGTCCGGAAGCACCCCGACTTTCCGGGGGGTCAGGCAGGCAATTAGGTATTACTCCGCAAACGCCAAACTACACGCCTGACCCCTACTGCAGGCCGGCGTTCGGATCGACCTGGCCGCGGTGGCAGGTCGTGCAGTTGACGAAGTTCTCCTCCGGCTTCCCCTCCAGGTGCTGAAGGCTCCTCAACCGCTCGTTGATCGTCCGGTTCATCGCCATCATCTCGCGGGCGGCGAGCTTCGGCCGCTTCTCGTCGCTCGAGTAGTCCTGCCCGAAGTGGCAGTGCGTGCACGCCACGCCGAGCGCGCGGCTGTAGCCCATGTTCATGACGCGAACGAGCCGCCCCGCAGGCATGCCCTTCATCGACTGGATGTTCTTGAAAACCTGCTCGGCCGGCTCGTTTTCCCGGCCGGCGATCCGCGCCAGGACCGCATTCATGATCCGGTCGTTCGCCTCCTGGTGCGGGTTCACGATCGGCCCGGCGGGCCGCGCGGCCGCGGACGGAGCCGGTTGGCCGGGCGGGGCCGGCACCGGTGTGGCCGCCACCGGCGGGGCGGTCGCCGGAGCGGTCTGTGGCGGCGAAGCCGTTCCACATCCGAGGGTGATCACGAGAATCAGAACGCCTGTGCGCCTCATCGTGTCCTCCTTGATCGTCATGGGCGACTGGTGAAACATTTCCTCACTCGTCCGGAGGAAGAATGCACCCATTTTCGTTCCAATCGCACCGGGCCGCGGCCGTTTTCTGGGGCCTCACGATCGTCGGCGGGTGCGCCACCGCGCCGACCGCGGGACCACCGAAGGAGCCCGGCCCGTTCCGCGCCGCGGACCTCGTCGAGATCGTGAAGCT
>DASRPJ010000347.1:0-7363 GCA_035646435.1 Thermoanaerobaculia bacterium
CGAACAGATGGAGAAGCCGGACGTCGATTCGATCGAGGGCTTGTCGCCCGCGATCTCGATCGAGCAGCGCACGACGTCGAAGAACCCGCGCTCGACCGTGGGAACCGTGACCGAGATCTACGACTACCTTCGCCTCCTCTACGCGTCGATCGGAAAGCCGCACTGCCCGACGTGCGGCCGCCCCATCCAGGCCCAGACCGTCCAGGAGATGGTGGACCGCGCCCTGCGGCTGCCCGAAGGCAGCCGGTTCCAGATCCTTGCGCCCTACGTGACCGGGAAGAAGGGGGAGTACAAGAAGCAGATGGCGGAAATGGTCAAGGAGGGATTCCTGCGCGCGCGGGTGGATGGCGCGCTCGTGGACCTCGACGATCCGCCCGAGCTCGACCGCCAGAAGAAACACACGATCGAAGTGGTCGTCGATCGGCTGGTCGCGAAGCCGGCGCGCGACGACGAGTACCGGCGTCGCCTGACGGACTCGATCGAGACCGCGACGCGCGTTTCGGGCGGCCTCGTGATCCTCTCCGTCACCGACGGTCCCGAAGAGGTGCTGTCGGCGAATTACGCGTGTCCCGACTGCGGCACGTCGCTCACCGAGATCACGCCGCGGCTCTTTTCCTTCAACTCACCGTACGGCGCCTGTCCCTCGTGCTCGGGCCTCGGAACGATCCTGAAGGCCGACCCGGGCCGCCTGGTCGTCGCGCCCGAGAAGTCGATCGAGGACGGGGCGATCGCGATTCTGAAGCCGGGCTCGACGAACTGGCGCACGCGCCAGATGGCGATGCTGGCGAAGCACTACCGTTTCCGGCTCGACCAGCCGTTCTCGAAGATCCCGCAAGCGGCCCGCGACGTCATCCTGTACGGGTCGGGCGACGACGAAATCAAGTTCTCGTGGGTCGCGGAGAAGGGCTCCTACCACTGGCGGTCCTCGTTCGAAGGGCTCGTCCCGATGATCGAGCGGCGATATCGCGAGACGGAGAACCCCGAGCATCGCGCGGACCTCGAAATCTACATGTCCTCGGAGCCCTGCCCGGCCTGTGGAGGCCGGCGCCTCAAGCCGGAGGCCCTCGCCGTGAAGGTGGGCGGCCGCTCGATCGACGAGATCTCCGGCGAGACCATCTCGGACTCGATGTCGTTCTTCGACGAAATCCGTCTCACCCCCCGCGAGCGGGAGATCGCCGGCAAGATCCTCAAGGAGATCCGGGACCGGCTCGGCTTCCTCTCGAACGTCGGCATCGGGTACCTGAACCTGTCGCGCGGAGCGGCGTCGCTCTCGGGTGGCGAGTCTCAACGGATCCGCCTCGCGACGCAGATCGGCTCGAAGCTGATGGGCGTGCTCTACGTTCTCGACGAGCCGTCGATCGGGCTCCACCAGCGCGACAACCGCAAGCTGATCGACACGCTCCTCTCGATGCGGGACCTCGGCAACACCGTGATCGTCGTCGAGCACGACGAGGAGACCATCCTCTCCGCCGACTGGGTCCTCGACCTCGGTCCGGGCGCCGGCGTCCACGGAGGCCGCCTCGTCGCGCAGGGCACGCCCGAGGACCTCGGCGGCTTCCCCGAGTCGCTCACCGCGCGATACCTCTCAGGCGAGGTCGAAATCCCGATGCCCGCCACCCGTCGGGCGGGCACCGGCCGGTCGCTCGTCGTGCGAGGCGCGAAAGAGCACAACCTGAAGGACATCGACGTCCGCTTCCCTCTCGGGGTGATGACCGCCGTGACCGGGGTGTCGGGCTCGGGAAAGTCCACCCTGGTGAACGACATCCTCTATCGCGCTCTCGCCCGCGCCCTGCACGGCGCGGCGGACCGGCCCGGGCGCCACGAGCGCGTTGAGGGACTCTTCGAGGTCGACAAGGTCATCAACATCGACCAGTCTCCGATCGGCCGAACGCCGCGGTCGAACCCCGCGACGTACACGAACGTCTTCAACCCGATCCGGGAGCTGATGTCCCGAACTCCCGAGGCGCGCGCCCGCGGCTACGCCCCCGGCCGGTTCTCGTTCAACGTGAAGGGGGGGCGGTGCGAAGCCTGCGCGGGGGACGGACAGATCAAGATCGAGATGCACTTTCTTCCCGACATCTATGTCACCTGCGACGTGTGCGGCGGCAAGCGGTACAACCGGGAAACCCTCCAGGTCCATTACAAGGGGAAGTCGATCGCGGAAATCCTCGAGCTCACGGCGGAGCAGGCACTCGAGCTCTTCGCGAACGTGCCGCCGGTCGCGACCATCTGCCGCACCCTCGTGGAGGTCGGCCTCGGGTACATCCAGCTCGGACAGTCCTCGACGACCCTCTCGGGCGGGGAGGCGCAGAGGGTCAAGCTCGCCCGCGAGCTCGCCCGGCGGTCGACGGGGAGAACGCTCTACCTCCTCGACGAGCCCACGACGGGTCTCCACTTCGACGACATCCGGAAGCTCCTGGGCGTGCTGCGGTCGCTGACCGAGAAGGGGAACACGGTCATCGTGATCGAGCACAACCTCGACGTCATCAAGTCCGCCGACTGGATCGTGGATCTGGGGCCGGAGGGGGGCGACGGGGGAGGGAAGATCGTCGCGGAGGGGACGCCCGAATCGGTCGCGCAGGCGCGCGGGTCGCACACGGGGCAGTTCCTCCGGCGGTCTCTCGGAGCGGCCCGGAAGCGGGCGAGGGCGTGATGCGGAACTTTTCTCCCGAGCCCTGGCGCCTCCACGGCGAGCCGGAGAAGGTCCGCGGGGCGCGCATCAACCGGCAGGCGCCCGTCCTTCGACACTTCACCGCTCGGTTCGAGCTCGTTTAACCGTCTACAATTTCGCCGTGATCACGGGCTTCAACACGGACGTCAAACACCGGGACCGGGTCTTTCACATCCAGACGGAGGATCGGGGCGACTCGCAGCCCTACATCGAGTCCTTCGTCTACGTCGGTGGGGAGATCCTCGGGGGGAAGCGGACCCGCTACGACGAATCTCTCCGCACCGGCGGGGACGACCGCTCGGTGCGCGAGATGATGGAGCAGCAGCACCGCAACGTGATCGCGGCGATCCGGGAGGGCGGTTTCGACGGGCCGAACGGGTCGGTCCGCGCTCCGGAGGAGATGGCGCTCGGCGGCTCGCGCTCCGAGCCGGCCCCGAGCTCCGGAGACCTCCGGGAGACCCCGACCCCTCGCCTGACGCCCTGGCGGGGCGTCGAGTCCGCGCGGCACTCCGGCGACCGGACGCTCGATCAGGTCATCCTCGAGTACCTCGCTTCCGAGGGGAGCCCGGAGCAGGTCGACCTCACCTTCTCGCCGGCGCCCGAGTTCGTTTCGGGCCGCCGCGTCGACCTCCGGATCCGCGCCGAGCTCGCGCTGTCGCGCCGCCCCGTGTCGGGCGCCATGATCCAGATCCGGCTGATCTCCTCGGAAAAGCCGATCCCGGTCTTCCAGGGCCGGACGGGTCCCGACGGGATCTGCGTCGTCGCGTTCCTCATGCCCGCCGCCCCGTCCGGCGCGGCCGCCGCTGTCGTGCGGCTCACCTCGGCGTCGGGCTCGACGGAGATCCAATACCCGGTGAAGAAGGGATGAGCGCGCCGGTCGTCGTCCGCGTCAACGGCGAAGAGCGCCGGTTTCCGGGGGGCTCGACGATCGCCGCACTCCTCGGCGCGCTCGAGGTGTCGACGCCGCGCGTCGCGGTCGAGCGCAACCGCGAGATCGTCCCGAAGGCGTCCTACGATTCGACGCGGATCGAAGAGGGCGACGAGCTCGAAGTGGTGGAGTTCGTCGGCGGGGGGTAGTCGACGCGGGCGAAGGGCGCTTGCCGCGGGCCACTCGATCGTCTATCCTCCGCGTCTTCGGGCCGCTAGCTCAATTGGTAGAGCAAGAGACTCTTAATCTCTAGGTTGAAGGTTCGAGTCCTTCGCGGCTCACTTTTCCTCCCCGCGCTCGCTTCGCGTCCGAACCCCGGCCGCCTCCGGTCTCGGTGGTAAAGTTCAGGCAGATCCCGTGACCACCGAACCGAGACCGACCGTTCTCGTCGTGGACGACGACGAAGACCTCCTCGCTGTCCTCCGGGACGTCATCGCGGAGGAGGGCTACCGCGTCCTGACCGCGCCGAGTGGCGAAACCGCCCTCGACATGCTCCGATCCGGCGAGGACCCGTGCATGATCCTCCTCGACCTGAAGATGCCGGGCATGGACGGTCACGAGTTCCGCCGCCGACAGCTCGCCGAGCCCGCCTTTGCGGCGATCCCCGTCGTGGGATTCACGGGCCTCTCGAACGGACAACAGGTGGCCCACCAGCTCGCGCTCGGCTCCTGCCTGAGCAAACCCGTCAACCTCCACCACCTGCTCGAGACTGTGGCTCACTACTGCTCGGACCCCGACCACATCGACCTGCCCCGCTCTTCCGCCACCGGCTGAGGTCCGAGCCGGGTTCCGCCAACGCGCGGAAAACCGTCGTGCGAGGTCCGTCCTCGCGCCGTGCACAGTTTTTGCAAAAAGGCGGACACCCATGTCGTCTGCTACTCCCCGGGTGCTCGTCGTCGAAGACGACAACGACCTCCGTGACAGCATTTGTACGGTGCTGACGGACGCTGGCTACACGTCCTGGGCGGCCGAGAACGGCGAGGTGGCGCTCGCAAGGGCCCGCGCCGAGCGGCCCTGCGTCATCCTGCTCGATTTGATGATGCCGATCATGAACGGGTGGGAGTTCCGGTCCGAGCAGCTTCGCGACCCGGAGCTGTCGTCGATCCCGGTGATCATCATGACCGCCGACGGCCGGGCGAGCGAAAAAGCGCAAAATCTCCACGCGGACTATCTGAAGAAGCCCATTACGCTCGAGGCGCTCCTTCACCTCGTGGACGACTACTGCGGGAGCTGACCGGGAGACTGACCGCCATGCCTCGAACGATGCGGGCCGCCGTGACCCTCGTTGCTCTCACCCTCGCGGGACGGGGCGCACCCGCTTCGGCGGCAAGCGCCGTCCGTCCCGCCCATGAACAGAAGAAAATCGAGTACCTCATCGGCCAGGTGAAGGGCTCGTCCGCGACGTTCCTCCGCAACGGCGGCGAGCACACGGCGAGCCGCGCCGCCTCGCACCTCGAGCGCAAGCTGCGCTACGCGGGCAAGCGGGTCCAGACGGCCCGTGACTTCATCGTCGGAATCGCGTCGAAGTCGCAGACGAGCGGGAAGCCATACGAGATCCGGTGGCCGGACGGCCGCCGCCAGCGTCTCGCGGAGTGGCTCACGGCGCGCCTCACCGTCTACGAGAAGGAGCATCCTCCGCCCTCTCTCCGCTGACCGCTTCCGGAAAGCCGTTATCCTTCCCGAGTTTTGAGGCGCTTCGAGGTCCGGGAGTGAGCCGGCGGGCGGCGTTCCTCGCGGCCGGTCCGGCGGCGGGACTTCTGCTGATGCTCGTTGCGCCGTCCGGCCTTCCGCCGAAGGCCGCGGCCGTCCTCGGCGTCGCGGGGTGGATGGCGGTCTGGTGGCTGACGGAGCCGGTTCCGCTCGCGGCAACGTCCCTCCTGCCGATCGTCCTGTTTCCGCTGCTCGGGGTCCGGTCCGCGAAGGACGCGGCGGCGCCCTACGCGAACGAGCTCGTGTTCCTCTTTCTCGCCGGGTTCCTCCTCGCCGCCGCGCTCGAAAAGTGGAACGCGCACAGCCGGATCGCGTACGCCATCGTCGCGGCGATCGGCGGCGGCCCCCGTCGAGTCGTGTTCGGGGTGATGCTCGCCACCGGGTTCGTCTCGATGTGGATCTCGAACACGGCGACGGCGGCGATGATGTATCCGATCGCCCTCGCCGTGGGCGCGCTCTTCGGCGCCGGGCGGGACGCTGACGTGACCCGCACGGCTTTGATGCTCGGAGTCGCCTACGCCGCTTCGATCGGTGGGATGGCGACGCTCATCGGAACCCCGCCCAATCTGATCTTCGCGGGAGCCACGAAGGAACTGGCCGGGCGGTCCGTGAGCTTCGCCGAGTTTCTCCTCGTCGGCCTTCCGATCGCCGCGATCCTGCTTCCGCTCACGTGGGTCCTCCTCGTCTACGTGCTGTTCCGGGGTCGAGTCGACCTCGGAGCCGACGCGCGACGCATGCTGCGCGAGCGCCGGGACGCGCTCGGTCCGCTCCGGGGAGGAGAAATCCGGGCCGTCGCCGTGTTTCTCGTCACCGTCGCCGCGTGGCTGATGCGCGAACGCAAGGAGATGGGAACGGTGACCCTGCCCGGCCTGGCGGACCTCGCCCCGGCAGTGACGGACGCGTCGGTTGGGCTCGCGGGCGCGCTCCTTCTCTTCGTCGTGTCGGACCGCGCTCCGCGCGCCGGCGGCCGGCCGCTCCTCACGTGGCGCGAGGCCCGGGGGATCCCGTGGGAAGTCCTGCTGCTCTTCGGAGGAGGACTCTCGCTCGCCGCCGCGATGGAGTCGAGCGGCCTCGCGGAGTGGCTCGCCGGAGGCATGGGGGCTCTCGCGGGATCACCCCGCCTCGTCGTCTACGGGGTGCTGGCGGGCCTCGTGCTCCTGCTGTCGGAGCTCGCTTCGAACACCGCTGTCGCCGCGATGATGATGCCGATCGCCGCTGCGCTCGGTCCGACGGTCGGCGAGCCCCCGGTCGCGCTGATGCTCGTGGTCGCTCTGGCCGCTTCCACCGGCTTCGCGCTGCCCGTCGCGACGCCGCCGAACGCGATCGTCTTCGGATCCGGTCAGGTGAGCGTTCGCCAGATGGCGCGGGCCGGGATCCTCCTGGACGTCCTCGCGGTCGCCGTCATCGTGGCGGCCGTCGCGCTGCTTTATCCCCTCGTGCTCGGGACCTAGGCTTCGGTCGCCTTCGGCACCGGGATCCCTCTTCGGTTTCCTTCCTGGGAGAGGAGCGCCGAGAGCTTCGCGTAATTGATCGGCTTCGCGAGATGCGCGTGAAAGCCGGACTCGAACGCGCGGCTGCGGTCTTCCGGCGCTGCGTAACCGGTCAAGGCGACCATGAAGATCGAGTGCTCTCCGAGCACTTCGGCGAGCCGCAGCGCAACCTGATAGCCGTCCATTCCGGGCAGCCCGACGTCGATCAGCGCGACGTCGGGGCGGTCGGCCAGCGCCCTCTCGATTCCGCGGGGGCCGTCTTCGGCGACGGACACCTCGTGACCCCACATCTCGAGCAGGCTCTTCAATCCCTCTCGCGCGTCGCCGTCGTCCTCCACGATGAGAACCCGCGCGGCCGTCGGCCGGCCGTTTCCTCCGGTCGTCGAGGGATCGGTCGCGGCGGGCGGCCTCTCCCGCAAGGCCGCGTCGGCGGTGGGAACGTCCGGGTGCCGCCGGGAGAGGCGAGCGATCGACCCGATGAGCTCCGCCGGATCGAGAGGCTTCGCGATGTGCTGTTGAAAGCCGGCCGCCAGGGAACGGATCCGGTCCTCTTCCCGCGCATAG
>DASRPJ010000348.1:0-2340 GCA_035646435.1 Thermoanaerobaculia bacterium
CTTCCGACGCCCGGCATGGCACAATGACCCCTCTACGAGGAGGAACCGAGTGAGCCCGATCCGCTCCCGCTTTTCGATCGCCGTCCTGCTTCTCGTCGCCTCCACCCTGGCGGGCGGCCTCTTCGCGACCTTCCTCTTCGCCTCGCCCGAGCGCGAAGCGCCGCCGCTCGACGAGTATGCCGACATCCTGAGCACGCTGGCGGAGTGGTCGCCCGAGACCGTCGCCCCCGAGCAGTTCGTCTATGCCTCGATCCACGGGATGCTGTCGCGGCTCGACCCGCACACCGCTTTTCTGGAGCCGGAAGACTTCGCCGCCATGCGCGAGAAGCAGCAGGGCTCGTTCTACGGCCTCGGGATCCAGATCCAGAAGAGGATGGGACGGATCACGGTCATCGCCCCGATGGAAGGGACGCCCGCCTACAAGCTCGGGATCCGCGCGGGCGACGTCATCACCCACGTCGAGGACGAGGAGCTGAAAGAGGACGTGTCGACCGACGAGGTGGTTCGCAAGCTGCGGGGACCCAAGGGCAGCCAGGTGAACATCACGATCCGGCGCGCCGGCATCGACGAGCCGATCCGGATGACGATCACCCGCGCGGAGATCCCGACGCACTCCGTCCGGTACGCGTTCATGCTCACCCCCGACGTCGGGTACCTCTTTCTCGCCGACTTCACGCACACCTCCAGCCGGGAGCTCGAGGCCGCGATCGACCGCCTCGAGAAGCAGGGGATGAAGAAGCTCCTCCTCGATCTCCGCGGCAATCCGGGCGGAGTTCTCGAGCAGGCCGTGGACGTTTCCGACGTGTTCCTCGAAAAGGGCTCGAAGGTCGTCTACACGCGGGGCCGGACGACCTCCTCCGCGCAGGACTACGTCGCTCCAGGCGACGGCCTCCACTTCGACCAGCCTCTCGTCGTCCTCGTGAGCCGGGGCTCGGCGTCCGCTTCGGAGATCGTTGCGGGAGCGATCCAGGACCACGACCGCGGCCTGATCGTCGGCCAGCGCACGTGGGGCAAGGGCCTCGTGCAGAGCGTCTACACGCTCCCCTACGGCGCGGGCCTCGCCCTGACGACGGCGAAGTACTTCACCCCTTCGGGCCGCTGGATCCAGAGGGACTACAGCGATCTGCTCGCGTACGTGAACCCGGCCGAAGACGCACAGACCGCGGAAGCGGACGCTCCGCGCAAGGAAGGCGAGGTCTTTTACACCGACGCCGGCCGCGTGGTTTACGCCGCGGGCGGGATCACGCCCGACACGATGGTGAAGAACGACCGGGAGTCGAAGCTCCTCGCCCAGCTCCTCGCACGCAACGTTCCCTTCAACTTCGCCGTGAACTGGCTCGTGAAGCATCCGGACGTTGCGCGCAACGTCACGGTCACGCCGGCGATGCGTGAGGAGTTCTTCCGGTTCGCGGAGTCGTCGAAATACTCGACCGCCGCCGAGATCGCGCGGCTCTACGCGGAAGACCCCAACCGGGAGCTCGTCGACCTCGCGATCAAGGTCGAGCTCGTCAACGCGAAGTATGGCCTCGAGGCGGGCTGGGCGGTCCGGGCGACGGGCGACGCGCAGATCCAGAAGGCCCTGACCCAGTTCAACGAAGCCGCGCGCATCGCGGCGCTGCCGAAGAAGAAGATGCCGGCCCGCGCGGCGCGCTCGACGACGGGCGGGTAGCCTCCCCGGACACGCGCGTTTTCGGGTCGACACTGACCCCGAAAAAGAAGATGCCCGCTTTCGCGGGCATCCTTGTTTTCGCTCGAGCTCTCGGTCAGTGCGTCAGGACGTTGTTGTTGACGACGAACTTGCGGCGGCCGACCTCGGTGCGTCTCGGCGCTCCGAACGTCGTATCGACGACGTAGATCACGAGGTCGTGCTCGGAGTCGGAAAGGCGCGTCGTGTCGAGCGCGAACCCGAATCCCACGTTGACGCCGAACACGCGCGGATCGGCCGCCGGCACGTCGGGCCGCGACAGGCCGTAAGTCGCGATTCCCACGACCTGGCCGTCCACGTCCACTTCGATGCGCTGCACCCCGTCGAGATCGGTCGCCCAGCCGAAGACCTGGAAGATCCCGTTGATGAACTGGTAGTCGGACGGGGTGTCGATGTACCCGAACGCCGGCCGGTCGAACTCGGTCTGGTCGCAGAAGACGTCGACCGACATTGCGCCGAGCTGCGTCACGGTCTCCTCTTCGTCGCCCACGCGCACAGCGAGGGTGTGCTTGCCGGGCAGAGTGAAGCCGACGACCCGGAACGTCTGCGCGTCCGCGGTCGGGAGAGCGATCGCGATGAGGCCGCTCGGGTCGTTCTCGCTCCGGATGAGCGCGAACCCGAAGCTGAAGCCCGCG
>DASRPJ010000349.1:0-9623 GCA_035646435.1 Thermoanaerobaculia bacterium
CGGCGTCGTCGAAGTCCTTCGCCGTTTCGCCGTCGATCGTCACGACGCGCCGGTCGCGGAAGTCGCGTCGGCCGAGGAGGTCCTCCATCCGCACGGACGAGGGGAACCGCTCGGCCTCCTCGACGACGGGCTGCGGAAAACGGGTCGGGAGGTTGTGGGAGCGCAGGACGATCTCGATGTCCACGCCCGGCTCGCCCAGGAACCCGAGGCGCTCTTCGACGACGCCGTGCGCGACCCTCCGGTGGTCGGGGAAAGCGGTCAGCCGGACCTCGACGATCTCTCCCTCGCGCGCGGAGTGCGTCTTCCCCTCCACGATGCGGATGACGGCGTCGATGCGCGGGTCGTAGGGCAGGACGGTCGCCCGCCCCTCCGGCTTCTCGAAGCGTCCGACGACCCGCTCCCGTGCCCGGTCGAGCACCTTGACGACCGATCCCGAGATCCTCTCCGCGCCGCCCGGCCGCGCTCGCGCCGAGCGCTCCTCGCGGGCGAGCACCGTGTCGCCGTCCATGGCGCCGTGCATGCCGCTCCTCGGGATGAAGAGGTCCGGCCCGTCCGGCGCGAGCACGAAACCGAAGCCCTCGGGCCGGACGGTGATGCGTCCGGCGACCTGGTTCGTGAACTCGACGGGCGAGTACTTCTCGCCGCGCACGCGCACGATCTCGCCCTTCCGTTCGAGGGCGTCCAGGCGCTCGCGGAACTCTTCCTCGTCCCCCTCGGGAACGTGGAGCTTCTTGGCGAGCTCGCGAAACGAAAGGACCCGGGAGCCCTTCCGCCGGAGCTCGCCGACGATTTCCGAATCGCGCGGCGGCACGCGGGGAGTCTAACCGAGCGTCAGCTGCCGGCGCCGGAGACCCGGCTCGCGAGCGCGCGCAGCCGCGCGGTGAGCATGACGAGCAGCGACCGCGACACGCTGCCTCGCGGCAGCAGGCGATCGCGAAAGGCCTCGGCGGGGATTCGCAGAACCGTGAGCGGGCCGCCGCGCGCCACGACGGTCGCGCTCCGCGGGCTGCCGTCCAAGAGCGAGAGCTCGCCGACGATCTCGCCGGGTCCGAGCTCGGCGAGCTCGCTCTCGCCCCGATCGCCCAGGACGGCCGCGCGTCCCGCGAGGATGACGAAGAGGTCCCCGGAATCGGGAACTCCCTCCTCGCAGAGCGGCCGGCCCGCCGGGAGCTCCTCTTCGCGGGAGAGCTCCGCCAGGTCGAGGAGGTCGCGAGGCTCGAGCGCGGCGAACAGCGGAACGCCGCGAAGGAACTGCATCCGCGAGATCCGGGTCCTTCCCTGGAAGCGGCCGCTGCGCGCGGCCCGGTCCGCTTCGTCTTCGGGAACGAGCGCGGCGGCCGCCGCTTCGGTGACGAGCGGGTCCGAGTCGTCGCGCGCCGCCTCGAGAAGCTCGGGGGCGCCCGGCGCGATGACCCCGAGACTCCACGCCGCGGCGGCGCGGGCGAAGGGGTCGGCATCCTTGATCAGCCGTGCGAGGGTCTCCCGCACGTCGGCGGGGTCGGCGGCGGGAGGGACCGCCGGCTCCGGGACGAGCCTTTCGAGCAGAGCGAGGAGCTCGCGGGTCTCCGGAGAGACCTCGGCGAGCTTCGCGAGCGCGAGGCGGCGCGTCTCGGGGTCGGGACTCTGCAGACCCGGGCGGAGAGCGGCGATCCGCGTGCGGTCGCCCACGGTCGCGAGGAGGTCGTACACGCGCCCGAGCGCCTCGACTTGCGCGCGAGCGAGAAGGAAGCCGAGCAGCTGGACGCTCTCGTCGGTCGCCGCGATCGTCGCCAGCGTCTCGCGATCCGCGCGGCGGACGAGGGCTTCGATGAGCTCGCGGCGGGCCCGATCGAGGAGCGGGCCGGAGGAGCTCCGCATCCGCTCGACGATCGTCGCGTGGTCCTCGGCGCCCACGCCGAATTCCCGCCGGAGAAGCTCGATCTCCGCCTCCGATGCCGACCGCAGGAGCGCCTCGGTGAGCGCCGCGCCGTAGCTCTCGAGCTGCAGCCGCTCTTCCACGGTGACGAAGCTTCCCGACGCGAGGAGCTTCCGGTCGGATTCGGGAAGACGCGCGGTCGCCTGCTCGTGCTCGCGCGGCGTGACGCCGAACTGCTTGCGGATTTCGGCGAGCATCCGCACCTCGCTCTCGTCCACGAGCCCGTCTGCCACCACGTCGCGCAGAGTCTGGGTATAGCCGGCGAGGAGTTGCTCGCGCGCCTCCTCGCTCGCCTGCGCGCGCGCGTACGCCTCCATCGGATCCCGCGGCGGCTCGCCGGCGAACGGCCAGTTCCGCAGGAGCCGGGCGGCGCCCCGTTCCCGCACGTAAGTCTCGCGGCTCCGGTTGGAGCGGCGGGCGAGCACGAGCACTCCGATGGCCGGTGCGAGGAAGGCGAACGCGCGCGTGCCCCCCGGGATCTTGCGAAGGGTCGGCGCTCCGGCGTACAGGTAGAACAGGCTGAAGGCGGTGAAGGCGGCGACCGAGAGGACCATGTGGCGCCGGCGCTCCGGGTCCCGCGCCTTCCGGACGCTGGCCGCCTCGACCGCTCGAAAGATTGCGAAGCTCGCGACCGCGCAGAGCGCGAGGGTCGCCGCGGCGGCGACGACGGCCGGAACGCCGGGCGCGAAGAAGAAACCGGAGCCGAACGCCAGCTCCGCGTCGGCCGGCCGCCGCGTCCAGCGGCCGTCGAAGTACGCCTCCCAGTCCCCCTCGCGGAGCCAGAAGTACCAGTAGAACGCGAAGACGACGCCGGGGAAGGCGTAGGTCGCGAGGCGGCGCCCGCTCGCGGTGAGCTCGCGCCAGTAGTTGTTCTCCTGGTCGATGTCGGGGCAGGACTTCTTGCACGCCGTGCAGCGCACGCACTGCGAGTTGGCGGAAGGCAGGAGCGAGGAGGGGTCGGTGTAGATCCGCTCGACGACGCCGACCGGGCAGAAGAAGTTGCACCACGTCTTCCCGGTGAAGATCGCGTTTGCCGCGACCGCCGCGAGCGCGAGACCGATCAGCACCCCGGCGATCCACCGGCCGTCGCCGTTCGACGCGACGTGCCGGAGGACGAGCATCGAGGCCAGGAAGACGAAAGGGACGACGAGGTGCCCACGCTCGAGCCAGTCGGGAACGCGCCGCTGGAACCGGCGCGGGAGGCGGCGCCCGAGCTCCCCGATCGCCGCCAGCGGGCAGACGGATCGCCAGGGGTAGAAACCGGCGAGGACGATGAAGAGGACGAGCAGCGGCAGGAGCATCGTCCAGAAGACGCGGGGCTGCCACGGAACGAGAAATCCCGCCGCAATGAAAGCCAGGTAACCCGCGACGAGGACCGGCCGCGCCCACCTTCGTCCGGGCGCGGCCCCCGGAGACTCGCTGCCCTTCAGCTCAATCTTCCTCGCGCGAGAAGTTCACGAGGCTCTTCAGGAACGCGACGAGCGCGCGCTGATCGTCCGGCGAGAGCTTGACGTACGCGTCGCGCGCCTCCTGGGCCTCGCTCCTCCCCGGCTGCCCCGGCGCCGGCGGAGAGTCTTCGCCGTGGAGCGTGATCGCTTCCGCGAGCGTCCCCGCGCGATCGTCGTGCATCCACGGACCGGTGTTGCCGACGCCCCAGAGCTCCGGAGTCAGGTACTCGCTCGCCGGCACCATCGCGGGCTTCCCTTCGAACTGGAGCGGCGCGAGGCTCACGGTGAGCACGCCGCCCGCCGCGGGGTCCGCGAGCCGCCGGCCCATGTCGTGCCGCTTGAGATCCCCGTACAGGCGCACGACCGCGCCCCCCTCCGGGTGCGCCTCGATGCGCGGCTCCTGGGAGTCCTTCAGGAGGTCGAAGCGCACCGGGCGATTGGTGTCGTAGTCCGGGTCCTTCCCCGCGAGGAACGCGTCGACGTACTGGCCCGCGCCGCGTTTCGTCGGCTCCTCGAAGACGGTGTCCGCGAGACGGATCTCCGGCACGTGGCACGTCGCGCAGCCGACCTGGCCGAAAAGGGTGCGCCCGCGGTCGATCATGCCCTGGCCGGCCGCGTCCGGCGCCGGCACGACGCCGAGAGCGGCGACGCGCGCGAGCTCCGTCGGAGCCTCCTGCGCCGCGTTGTAGATGGTGATGGCGGTGATGTCGCCGACGGAAAGCTCCCGCGAGACGCCGTCCGCGTCGGGGTCCGCGCCGACGGTGGGCGGAAGGCGCCACACGAACTCCTCGGCCTGCATCCCCATTCCGAAGCTCGCCGCCGCGACCGCGAAGTTCCGGACCGTGGTGATCGATCCCTTCCAGCCGAACGGCCGGATGACGAGGTCGGGCGAGACGCCGCGGACTTCCGAGACGTCGAACTTCACGTTCCCGCCGGCGTCTGCCGTCGCGGTCACGGCGCCGAAGTCGACCCCGTTGACGAGCAGAGCCCCACGCACGGGAGTGCCCGGCTTCGCCTTGGCCTCGTTCGCCGCCGCGTCCCGCGCGGCGAAGAGCTTCTCGGTCATCTCCTCGGCCACCCTCTGCACGACTCCGTTTCCGAAGAGCGAGGTCGTCGCCCGCGCATTGAAGGGCGGCACCCCGTTCTGGTCGACGTCGAAGAACACGCGCGTGTGCGCGAGCCCGGCGCCCGCGCCGAAGGGAATCGCGTGACAGCTCCCGCACGCCTGGACCCCGACCGGAACCGGACTTCCCGCGATCGGCCCGACCGAAAACCGAGGGATCGCCGCTCCCGCGACCGTCTTCTGCATCCCGACTCCGTCGAGGCCGTTGTACGGAGTGTGGAAGAGCTTGTCCCCGGCCTCGAAGAGCTGCGGGAACGCGACCGCGCCCGAGGCGATGTCCTTCGACTCGAGGTGCTTCTCGAGCGGGAAGGCCGCCTTCTCCGCCAGCTCCACCTTGAAGCGGTCTCGTTCCCGTCCGGCCTCCGGAGCCTTTTCCGCGGCCGATTCTCTTGCCGCCGGCGGCGCCGTCTTCTGACAGGCGATCGTTGCCGCGACGAGCACAGCCGTCGCCGCCAGGAGTGCGACCATCGGGTTGGAGAACCGCTGCCCTGCGTCTCTCATGCGAAACCTCCGCGCTGAATTGGCGGCGATTCTACACGCGCCGATCTCCCCGTTCGAGTCGGCGCGAGCCGTTGATTCGTCAGAGAGTTGCGGGTATCCTCCCGGTCCCCTGCGAAAGTGGCGGAACTGGTAGACGCGCAGGTTTCAGGAACCTGTGGGTAAAACCGTGGGGGTTCGAGTCCCCCCTTTCGCACCAGCTATCGAAGAGCGACCGGAACTCGCTTCCTGGCTTATCGACGGCGAACACAGCAGGTCGTCGCCCGGAACCGTAGGCAGCGCAAATGCTCGCGATTCTTGGGTTTTGACTTGGAAATGCCACGCTCTCCCGACCCGACCTCGACGGCGATGCCGGTCCCCGGGGTAATAGTGCTATGGTGCCTTTCACCCTTCACAGTGTGGGTCGGTCTGCACCGGTCCGGACCAAAACAAGAGGAGAAGACGATGAGCGTTAGTCGGACACTCGTGGTCGAGCTGGTGTTGGTCCTTGGCAGCGCCGCCCTGTTGATCGCTCCTGCGGATTCCCGGGGCGATACGATCTACGCCTGCGTTGCAAAGAGCACCGGCACGGCGCGGATAGTCAGCGCCACCACGATCTGTGATTCCCGAAAAGAGACTTCGCTCAACTGGAACGCAACAGGGCCCCAGGGCCCGCAAGGGCCGCCGGGATCGGGCCCGCTGCGGTACGCGGATGCAAACAGTCAGCTCGTCGGATACCACTACGCACAGGGTTTGACCGTTCGTTTCATCGGCGGCGCTACGGGCGACCCCGTGTCGTTCCCTGTCAACGTCGGAGGAGTTTTCGCAAACGGCCTCTACTACTTTTACGAATCGACGGACTGTTCGGGCACCGGGTATGCCCTGGCGGATCCGAGCAATGTCGTGCGGACCGGTTTCGTTCTCACGAATTCCGCGACGCTCCGTTATGCCCCGAGGACCGGCACCGTGAGGGACCTGCGGTCGCAGGTGGCGCTCACTCCGGAGGGGGTTTCGACCGGATGTTTCGCCTTCGACGGTGCCTTGACGCGAGCCGCTGGTCCTTTTGTCGAAGTGGTGCTGCCGACTTTCGTGCCGCCCGTCAGACTGACACAGTAAAATCGGTCTCCGCGTGGCGCGGTTCGATCCTTCTCCGGGCACGGTCGGTGCAAGCTCATCCACGCATGAACGGCGAAGGGCGCATCCCGCCTCTCCTCATCGCCGGGCTGGTGTTCCTCGTGCTCGCGATCGGCGCGCTCGCGTACTACGCGGGAAGGTTCGGCCGGCCGGCGGATGGCCCCGCCCGCGACGCAGCCGTCGAGCTGCCGCCGCCGGGGCCGCCGGACCCGGCCGTGGCGCAGGTCCTTCCGACGCCCGCCCAAGTGCCGCCCACGGCGACGCCGGCCGCCTCGGTGCTCATCGAGCGAGAGACCCGAACGACGCGAACCGTCCGTTCCACCGCTCCGCTCGTCGAGCGGTCCTCCGAGATCGAGGTGCGGGTGCCGGCGGTGATCCCGACGGCGCGGCCCGACGTCGCACCGACTCCCCTGCCGACGCCGCGGCGCCAGATCGTCGTCGAGGTGGTCTCGACGCCTCTCCCGCAGCCGACCCCGACGCCTGAGGAGGTCCCGCCGGAACAGGTCCAGGAGGTCGAAGAGGAGGAGGAGCCGCCGCCGGAGCCCGAACCGACTCCTCGGCGGAGAGACCGCTCGCGAGACTAGCGTCTGCCGGCGTGGCGGCGGGTCAGCGGGACCAGACGGAGCGCCGTCCTGAGCCGGGCTTGGCCGACCCGGTCGACTCCATCGATCCGCGAAGGAGCTGGTCGATCGAGCGCGTGCGGACCCAGGAGACCGTTTTGTGGAGAAATTGACCGAGGTCCGGCGGGACCAGTTTCTCCAGGTTCTTCGCTCTCTCGGCGCCGGCGCGCGTTACGCGATACCGCCGGCTCCCGTCTTCTTCCGAGAACTGGATCGACACGAAGCCCTTCCGGGCGAAGGCGTCCGCGTCGGAGTAGATCTGCTCCGAGTAGTCCCCGCCGACGACCGAACGGAATTCGTAGAACCCCGTCGCCGCCAGGTCCGGGAAGCGCTGAAGGAGGAGGTAGAGAGACCGCTGCAGTTGAATCGGGAGCAGGCCGTCGGAAGCCGCGATGACCAGAAGAGTCCAGTCTTCGCGCGCGAGGACGGCCTTTCGAGGACCCTTTCCAGGCTGGAAACCCACCAGATTGCTCCGAGTCCCTTTTGTCACGTCGGCGCCGCCGCGTCAAACGAAAACCGGAGCGCAGCACCCAAGTGCTACGGCGGCAGGCCGAGCTCGAGCTGGTCCTTCGGGAGGGCGATCGCGTTCTCCTTCAAGCCCCGGTCCACGCAGACGAAACAGGCCTTGAAGACGTTCTCGTAGCCCATCTTCATCTCCCGCGCGGTCACGTGTATGTCGCGGGGAGGGTACGGCTCGTCGAGCCGTCGCACGGTCACGAGGATTCCGTTGGCGACGCGGGATCGCTCGCCGAGCGCGAACCGGTGCGGAGGCTCGGCCGTGCACTCGAGCGCCGGGGCGGCCTCAGCGGACATCGGTATCCGCTTCCTTGTTCGCGATCGTGCCCAGGGCCTCGGCCACGGTGTCGTAGATCTCGAACAGCGAGTCGAGCTTCGCCGTACGGAGAAGCGACGCGATCCTCTCGCGCGGATGGACGAGGACGAGCTCCCGCCCTTCCCCCTTCAAGCGATGGAGCGCTCCGACCAGTACGCCCACGACCGTCGAGTCCATGTAGTCGAGGTTGGTGAGGTCGAGGATCACCGCGCCGGTGCGCTCGTTGGCGGCGCGTTCGAGGCTCTGCTCGAACTCCCGAACGGTCTCGCCGATCTTCACGGAACCGCCGATCTTGAGGACCGTGCTTCCGCCGGGCTGGTCGTCTTCGATGAGCATGGCTAGAGAGACCGCGCCCCGCGGGTCAAGCGTCGCCCTGGCGCACGAGGATGGAGCCTCGCGCGACGGTTTCGGCGCCGGACTTGACCTCACCCTCGAACTTGAGGACGGCGCCGAAGCGCGCCGCCATGCGTACCGCGACGTCGAGGGTCTCGCCGGCCTGGGGGCGGCGGGACACTTGGAAGCCGTCGATGCCGGCGAGGAAGCCTCTTCGCCCGGTCTCGACGTCCCCGCCCTCGAGCAGGAGAGCCGCCTGGGCGAGCGCCTCGGCGAGAAGAACGGGACTTCCCCACTCCGGTCCCATGGCGCCGCGGGCGTTCGCCGTGAGCCGGGTGGTCACGGTCCCTCCGAAGGGATCGCCGCCGCTCCTTTCCGCGACCGTATCCACGAAGCGGAACGGGTAAGCGTGCGGAAGACCTGAATCGGTCGGCGTCACGCGATCTTCTTCTGCTCGATGAAGTCCACCAGCGCGTTCACGGACGCGAACGCTTTCACTCCGACCTCTTCGTCCTCGACCTTGATTCCGAACTCCTGCTCCAGCCCGAGCACGAGCTCGAGCGCATCGATCGAGTCGAGCCCGAGTCCCTCCCCGAAGAGAGGAGCGTCGTCCTCGATGCTCTTCGGATCGATGTCGAGCTTCAGGCGCCGCACGATCAGCTCCTTCACGCGGGGCGCGAGGCTTTCAGTGCCCATCCGGTCTCCTCAAAGTGAAAATTATAGACGGACCCGCCCGCACGGCCGGCTTCGGGTTTGGGGTCTCAGGCCATCCCCCCGTCCACCCGCCAGACCTGCCCGGTCACGTAGGAAGCGCGCTCCGACACGAGAAAGCCGACGACCGCCGCGATCTCCTCCGGGGTGGCGAACCGCGCCATCGGGATGCGCCGGAGGAACTCTTCGCGGGCGTCTTCCTTCAGGTGCGCGATGATCTCGGTCGAGACGAGGCCGGGCGCGACCGCGTTTACCGTGATCTGCCGCGTCGCGAGCTCGAGCGCGAGCGCCTTCGTGAACGCGATCAGGCCCCCCTTGGCGGCGGAGTAATTCGTCTGGCCGACGTGGCCCGAGATCCCCGACACCGAGACGACGTTGACGATCCGCCCCCACCCCTTGTGCAGCATCCCGCGCACGACCGCCTTCGTGATCCGGAACGCTCCCTTCAAGTCCGTGTCGAGGACGAAGTCCCAGTCCTCCTCCTTCATGAAGGGAAAGAGCGCGTCCTTGATGACGCCCGCGTTGTTGACGAGGACGTCGGCGCCGCCGAACTCCGAGG
The DNA here is from genome assembly GCA_035646435.1 of Thermoanaerobaculia bacterium. Taxonomy (GTDB): domain Bacteria; phylum Acidobacteriota; class Thermoanaerobaculia; order UBA5066; family Gp7-AA6; genus Gp7-AA6. The sequence goes on from DASRPJ010000349.1 coordinate 9,153, forward strand.
AGATCCGCTCCCCGAGCGCGCGGACCTGCGCGGCATTGGTGACGTCCGCCCCGATCGCGGTCGCCTCTCCCCCCGCCGCCCGGATCTGAGCGACCGTCTCTTCAGCGCTCGCTTCGTCCTGCCGGTACGAGACGACCACGCGGTGTCCGGCGGCGGCGAGCTCGAGCGCGATCGCGCGCCCGATCCCGCGGGACCCCCCCGTGACGAGCGCCGTCCTCATGCGCCGGCGAGACTATCCGACACGGACCGGATCGCCTCGAGAGAGCCCGCCGCCCGGCAGGTGGTCGTTCGATCGATCCAGCGGGCCATCTTCGAGAGCATGTCCCCCGGCCCCACCTCCACGAACGACCGAATCCCGTCCGACACCATCGCCTGGTACGTGTCGTTCCAGAGCGTCGGGTGAATGAACTCCGTGCCGAGGAGCCGGCGTACCTCCTCCGCCGTCGTCGCCGGCCGTCCGTCGGGCCCGTA
>DASRPJ010000350.1:0-5400 GCA_035646435.1 Thermoanaerobaculia bacterium
GTGACGAGCACGGCGCGAGCGCCGAACGAGGCGATCCTGCGGGCGGCCCTCCGTATCCCTTGCTCCGTGCGGGAGTCGATTCCCGCGAGGATCGCCGCCTCGTCGAGGTTGGGAGTGACGACGTCGCAGAGGGGGAGGAGCTCTTTCCGGAGCGCGCGGAGGCCGGCCGGCGAGAGAAGCCTCGCGCCACCCGTCGAAGAGAGGACCGGGTCGAGCACGACGTTGCGAGCCCCGTGTCGCGCCAGCCCGGCGGCGACGGCGCGCACGTGCTGCGGGCCGAAGAGCATCCCGATCTTGGTCGCGGCCGGAGCGAGGTCCGAGTAGACCGCGTCGATCTGCGCGGCGACGAATCGCGGGGAGAAGGGCTCGATCGGGCCCACTCCGCGGGTGTTCTGCGCCGTTCCCGCCACCACGACGCTCGCGGCGTGCAGGCCGTGCGCGGCGAAGGTCAGGAGGTCCGCCTGGATGCCCGCTCCGCCTCCGGAGTCGGAGCCGGCGATCGAGACGACGGTCGACCGGTCCGCTTTATTCCACCTTCCGCGGGTCCCGCGTTCGAAAGACATCGGCGTCAAAGGTACATCGCCGGCGCGCTTACCGTTGCGCGCACGCGAATCCCGGATGCTAGAATCCCGCGCGGGAAAAATCGTTGCGAAACTCTTCGAAACTCGAGGTCGAACGGGCCGGACTGCGCGGGTCGTGCTTCCGGCACTTTCCAAATGGAGATCCCATGCACACTCTGCGCTTGTCCCGCCTCGTGTCGGTGCTCTCGCGGGGCCTCGTTCCCGTCCTTGCGCTTTCCATCGGCGGCGCCCTCTGGAGCGCCCCGGCGTCGGGCCAGTCGAAGCCCGTTCTGAATTCCGGCAAGGAAGTCGCGCTCGTGCCCGTCGTGGGCGCCGCGAAGGAGGTCCTCCGACGCTCGCTGCTGGCCAAGGGAGACCAGGGGCTCGGAACGATGCACCACGAGTGCCCGAACGAAGTCCCCCACGTCCAGAACATCGCGTGCAACTCCAGCGTCTCCGAGGCGCTCACCACGACCGGTTCCTGCGTCCTGGACGACGGAACCTACGTGGACTTCTTTTCCTTCAGCGGTACGGCCGGGCAACAGGTCACGATCACGCTGACCTCGACGGCTTTCGACGCGTACCTCTTCCTCCTCGACCCGTCCGCGACGCCCGTCGACCAGGACGACGACAGCGGCGGGGGAACCAATTCGCAGATCGTGTTCACGTTGACCTCGTCCGGCACCTGGTTCATCGCCGTGAACCAGTTCGAGGAGAGCCCGCCCGGCGCCTACAACCTGGCGCTCGTCTGCACGGGAGGCGGCGGCGGAGGCGGCGCCTGCACGCCGAACGCGACGACGCTCTGCCTGAACAACGGCCGCTTCCGGGTGACCGCGACGTTCGCGACGAACACGGGACAGAGCGGAAACGGGATGGCGGTCGCCGAGACGACCGATACGGGAATGTTCTGGTTTTTCAGCGCGAACAACATCGAAATGATCATCAAGGTCGTCAACGGCTGCGCGTTGAACTCTCGGTACTGGGTCTTCGCCGGCGGCCTGACGAACGTCGCCGTGACGATGACCGTGACGGACACTGCGAACGGAACGGTCCGCACCTACGCCAACCCGCAGGGCACCGCGTTCGCGCCGATCCAGGACACGAGCGCGTTCGCGACCTGTCCCTGAAGAATCGCCGGAGTCCGGGACCCCGATCGGGAGCGGCAGCCGCCGCTCCCTTTCTTTTTCGCCCCTTTTGCCATCCGGGAATCCGGAGACCTCCCGGGAGGGTTGGGAAGGAGCTTGCCCGAGCCCCACGCCCGGTACCGACCTTGCAGTAGGCCTCGAGGTAACCAACTCTTCGGAAGGAGCCCGGCCCATGAAACCCTCACCCACGTCGAAAAACGGTGCGGCGGCTGCAATCAGCCGGTTTGCCGCACTCCTGCTGTTGTCCGCGACGATCCTGCCCGCCGCGCTCGCTTCGGCCGCGCCTTCCCCGGCCGACCGCAAACGCGCCGGCAAGACGATCGGCGCTCCCGGCGCGGGCGTCGGGACGCTCGGAGCCGCCGCGTGCGTGGCGGCCGGCGTCCCCTGCAACACGACCGTGACCGGCGAGCTGACGATCGATGACTGCCGGCTTCCGTCGGACCAGAGCCTTTATGACGCCTGGACGATCTCGCTGACGGCGGGGCAGACGATCCAGATTACGATGCAGTCCACGACCTTCGACACCTACCTGTTTCTGATCGACCCGAGCGGCATCGAGCTCGAGGACAACGACGACTATCCGGGTGGAGGGAGCAACTCCCGCATCACCTACACGGCGGAAACGACGGGTGTTTTCACGATCTACGCGAACGCCTTCGATCCGGCCGAAACCGGTGCTTACTCGCTCCAGGTCGTGTGCTCGGATGGTACGGGCGCCGTCTGCTCGGCCGGGCCGACGACCCTCTGTCTGAACAACGGCCGCTTCCGCGCGACGGCGATCTTCACGGCGCCGAGCCTCGGCATCACCAACGGGACCGCCCAGGCCGTGTCGCTGACGTCGGACACCGGTTACTTCTGGTTCTTCTCCGCGAACAACGTCGAGATCGTTTTAAAGGCCGTGGACGGCCGCGCTTTCAACAACTTTTTCTGGGTGTTCTACGGCGCCCTGTCGGACGTCCAGTACACCATTACCGTAACGGACACGGTGACCGGCGCAGTGAGGGCGTACTCGAACCCGCAGGGGCGGCTTGCGAGTGTCGCGGACGTCACCGCGTTTTCCGGCGGGGCCGCCAAGGCGGAGAGCGCGCCCGCGCTGACGGACGACCGGCTCGAGGAGATCGCCGCCGCCGAATCGCGTGAGCTCGCCCGGCTCCTTTCCACTTCCGCTCCGCTCGCCTGTCAGGCCGACCCGAACACCCTCTGCGTCAACGGCGCCCGCTTCTCCGTACGCGTCGACTGGAGCGTGCCGAGCCAGGGAACGTCCGGCGTGGGCCGCGCGGTCCCGCTGACGTCGGACACCGGCTACTTCTGGTTCTTTTCGGCGAACAACGTGGAGCTCGTGATCAAGGTCGTGGACGGTCGCGCGTTCAACAACTTCTTCTGGGTTTTCTACGGCGCTCTCTCCGACGTGGCGTACACGATCACCGTCACGGACACGGTAACGGGCGCGATCAAGGTCTACACGAACCCGCAGGGGAGGCTTGCAAGCGTGGCCGATGTCACGGCGTTCTGACGCAACGACGGCGTCGGAGGCCGTCCCGCTGACGATCACTCCGGAAGCGGCGGAGCGTCTCGCGGCCGAGGCGGACTTCACCCGTTCCGTGCTCCTCGTCCGTCACCTCCTCGGCTGCGGCGGTAGCGGGTTTCGCGTGTCGGTCGAAAGAGAGGCGCCCGAGGAGGGGCACCGCTTCCTGTCGCGCGGGATCCCGGTCGTCATGGACGACTACGCGTTCGAGACGCTCCAGGGCGCGGTCCTGACGCTCGACCCCGACCCGGCCGGCGAGGGCTATCGGCTCGAGCATCCGAACGCCCCGATCGCGACGTTCTGCTGAGACCGCGTATGGGGTCTGATCCCCGCAGGGGGTCAGACCCCTCCTTTCCTCGGACGGAGCGCCCCATGGACCCGGGGCGCTTTCGTTTCCGGCTTGTTCGTGACCTGCGCCAGCCGGCGGTGGTGTTCCGTCACGAGCTTGACCGCGTCCTCGGGGTTCCCGCTCCGGTGAATGAGGCCGCGGTCGGCGACGCTGATCGTGCCGTGCTCCAGGAGCTTTCCCAGGAGCGGCTCGAGCGCATCCTCGACGTCCTTGCCCCCCATGATGATGGGGTACCCCTCGATCTTGCGCGTCTGCATGAGCGTCAGTGTCTCGAAGAGCTCGTCGAGGGTGCCGTAACCGCCGAGGAACGCGATGAACGCGCACGAGAGCTTCACGAACATGTACTTGCGGATGAAGAAGTACGTGAAGTCGAACTCGCGATCGAGGTAAGCGTTGGAGTGCTGCTCCATCGGGAGACGGATGTTCAGCCCGATGGAAATCCCACCGCCCTCGCGGCAACCGCGGTTCGCGGCTTCCATGATGCCGGGGCCGCCTCCGGTCACGACGTTGAACCCCTCGAGCGCGAGGAGCCGCGCCGTCTCCCGCGCGAGCGAATAGGCGGGATGGCTCTCCGGAAGCCGCGCGGAGCCGAAGATCGTGACCGCGGGCTCGACGTCGCCGAACGCGAGGCTCGCCTCGACGAACTCGCGGGTGATCTCCGCGACCCGCTCGGCTTCCCCGCCGGGCAGGTCCGACCAGCCGAGGTCCTTGAGGACGTTCGGAAAGTCCGGGATCGCGGGATCGGTCATGTCGGGCGCCGCCGGGGGAGATCTACCGGGGCACGGGAGCGACGCGACGGACCCCGAGGAGCTCGTTGACGAGGAAGAGCGGGCCGACGAGCAGGTGCTGCAGGTTCTTGAAGAAGGCGGGCCGGTTCTTCTCGTAAACGGCGTGACCGATCGCCTGAAACACCCAGCCGATCGCGAAGGCGGCGAGGCCGATCCGCCAATCCCCGACGGCACGGGCCGCGAGGTCGAGCAGGATGAACGCCGCCAGCATCGCGCCCGCGAGCGGGAGGTCGAGGATCGCGTAGTAGAGAACGACCCCCGCGATCAAGATCTCCCCGGCCGTGAGCGGGCCGAACCGAATTTCCGCGAGCAGGGAAAGGATCCCGAAGACGATCAGCGTGACTCCGAAGGCGTGGCAGACGAGGTTCCCTCGCGTGGCGTGATGGGCCCCGTAATCGGAAAGGAGGTCGTCGACCCGCTTCATGTTTCCTCCGGCGGCGCTGCGCGAATCCTATGCCCGGAAGGACCCGAAAGGCCCGCCACCACGTGCGAGGCGGACTCTACCCGCCACCCGTCGTCCGTCTTTTCGAGCCGCAGGGCTCCCCACTCCGATGCTCCCCACCAGCGCAGCACGCCTCTCGTCCTGGTCCGATCGAGAAGAAACGACGTCAGCATCCAGGCTCTCGGGATTCCGCTCTTCTCTCGCACTCTCTTCCACTCTTCGGGCGTCAGTACCATCGCTCTGGCGGAGGCCGAGCGAGAGTCGAAGTGACGGCGGTCCGCCACGAAGAAGAAGGTTCGTGGAACCGAACTCTCGATCCAGGACCGGGTCGCGATCGTCTCGGGCGGAGGAGGGCGGCGCTGGTCGATCTCGGTTCGCCGGCGCCACTGAACGAAGTATTCGACGATCGACGCCATCGCGTCGGACTCCGCCGAAGCACGACCGGACCGGATGTTCGGGAGGAGGTCCGCGCGGTCGTCGATCCCGTCCCGGTCCGTGTCCGGGTCTCTCGGGTCCGTGAGCAGGTCTTCCTCGAGGAAGTCGCTCAGGCCGTCGCCATCCGTGTCCGCGCCGAGCTTGGAAATTGCGATC
>DASRPJ010000351.1:0-4706 GCA_035646435.1 Thermoanaerobaculia bacterium
CTCATGGAGAGGTTCTTCGCGCAGGGAACTCTCGATCCGGCCGACCTGCTGCCCGGACTCCAGAAGGAGATCGCCGCGCGCAAGCTGTTCCCCGTCTTCTGCACGTCGTCTTCCCAGTCGATCGGCGTGCGGCGGGTGCTCGACGCCTGCGCGACGCTCCTTCCCTCACCCGAAGGGACGAAAGTCACCGGCGTCGGAAAGGACGGCAAGCCGATCGAAGTCGTCACGGACGAGAAGGGGCACGCCGTCGCGCAGGTCTTCAAGACGGTTTCCGATCCCTTCGCCGGTCGGATCTCGTACCTGCGCGTGCGGTCCGGCCACTTCCAGTCGGACGGCACGTACTGGAACGCGTCGAAGGGGGTGCCGGAGAGGTTCTCGGGGCTCTTCCTGCCGCAGGGAAAGGAGCACGTCAACGTGCCCTCCGCGCAGGCGGGCGACATCGTCGCCGTCGCCAAGCTGAAGGAGACGGAGACCTTCGACACCCTGACGGCGAAGGACCATCCGGTCGTGCTGCCGAAGCTCACGATCCCCGAGGCCTCCATCGCGTACGCGATCGAGCCGAAGGCGAAGGGGGACGAGGACAAGATCTCGACCGCGCTCCACAAGCTGATCGAGGAGGACCCGTCGCTCCACTTCCAGCGCGACGAGGAGACGAAGGAGTTCCACCTCGCCGGAGCGTCGCAGCTGCACGTCGAGATCGCCGTCGCGCGTCTCAAGAAGCGCTACGGGGTCGAGGTCATCCTCCATCCGCCCAAGGTCCCCTACCGCGAGACGATCACCCGGAAGGCGGAGGCCCACGGCCGACACAAGAAGCAGTCGGGGGGCCACGGCCAGTTCGCCGACTGCCGGATCAAGGTCGAGCCGCTCCCGCGGGGAAGCGACTTCGAGTTCGTCGACGAGATTTACGGCGGCTCGATCCCGCGCAACTTCATCCCCGCCGTCGAGAAGGGGATCCAGGACATCCGTCGGAAGGGCTACCTCGCCGGATATCCGATGGTGGACTTCCGCGTGATCCTCTACGACGGCGGATACCACGACGTGGACTCCTCCGAGCTCGCGTTCAAGATCGCGGGCGGGCTCGCCTACAAGGACGCCATGGAGAGGGCGAGACCCGTGATCCTCGAGCCGGTGATGACGGTCGAGGTGAGCGCGCCGAACGAGTACGTCGGCGACCTCATGGGGGACCTCTCGTCCCGCCGCGGGCACGTCCAGGGGATGGAGACAGAGACCGACGACACCATCATCCGGGCCCAGGTCCCGATGGGAGAGCTACTGACCTATGGAGCGCAGCTGCGGTCGATCACCCAGGGTCGCGGCTCGTTCCACCTCGAGTTCTCGCACTACGCCGAGGCGCCCCAGTCGATCCAGGAAAAGATCATCGCGCAGTCGAAGGCGAACAAGGCGGCCGCGGAACAGGCGTAGCACCCGAAAAGGGGACAGATTTATTTTTCGCCGCCCGCCGCGGCCTCGTCCACGATCCAAATCAGGGAGCCGCCGTGGAGGTGCACGCGGGACGCCGGGAGGTCGGGGACTCTCCGCTCCGTCACCGCGGCGACCGCTTCGCTCTTCTCCGCCCCCGTCACGAGAAAGACGGCGTGCCGGGCCGCGTTCAGGACCGGCAGCGTCAGGGTGAGACGCCACTCGCCCATCTTTGGAACGTAGTTCGCAAGGACCGCGCGGCGCTCTTCCGCGAGCGCGGCGGTTCCCGGGAAGAGCGACGCGGTGTGACCGTCGGCACCGAGCCCCAGGAGCACGAAGTCGAAGCGGAAGGCCGGGCCCGGTCCTCCGAAGTCGGCCGCCAGCACATCTTCGTACGCGCGGGCACCCGTCTCGGGATCGTCCTCGCCGCGCATCCGCTCGACGCGATCCGGGGGAATCTCCAGCGGTTCGAAGAGGCGCTCCCTCGCCATGCGGTAGTTGGACCGCTCGTGGTCGGGCGGGACAGAGCGCTCGTCGACGAAGAAGAAGCGCGCCCGGCTCCACGCGATGCCTTCCCGGAACGGCGCGCGGGTCAGCGCGTCGAACAGGAGCCGCGGCGTCGACCCGCCGGAGAGCGCGATCCGAAAGATTCCGCGGTTGGCCACCGCGTCGCGGGCGACGTGCGCCACCTCGAGAGCCGCGGCGAGCGCCGCCTCCTTCGGGTCGGGCAGGACGCGCACTTCGAAGGAGGAGGAAGCCTCGGCCGGCAGCTCCCTCACTTACCGAGCGTGCGCCAGCGCCGGCCGTCCTTCTCCAGGAACCGGTCGGCGGCCTCCGGCCCCATCGTGCCGGCCGCGTAGTTGGGAAATTCGGGCGGCGGCTGCTTCTCCCAGGCCCGGAGCAGCGGCTCGAGGACTCGCCAGGCTTCCTCCGCTTCGTCCCCCCGGATGAAGAGGGTCTGGTCTCCGTGCGTGACGTCGACGAGCAGGCGCTCGTAGCCGCCGCGGGACGCCGCCCCGAGGTTCGAGTAGGGGAAGTCCATGTAGACCGACTCGACGTCGGCCACCGTGCCCGGGATCTTCGCTTCGAACTTGAGCGACACGGCCTCTTCCGGCTGGATTCGCAGCCGCAGGACGTTCGGCGGCAGCTCCCCGCTCTCGTGGCGGAAGTAGTGGTGCGGCACGCCCTTGAACTCGATCGCGATCTCCGAGATCCGCTTCGCCATCCGCTTGCCGGATCGGACGTAGAAGGGCACGCCCGCCCACCGCCAGTTGTCCAGGACGAACTTGACCGCGCCGTACGTCGCCGTGCGCGAGTCCTTCGCGACGTTCTTCTCGTCGCGGTAACCCGGCACGGTCTTGCCCTCGACGACCCCCGGGCCGTACTGACCGCGCACGGCCCACTCGTCCGCGCGGTCCTCGGGAAACGGCCGGATCGACTGGAGCACCTTCAGCTTCTCCTCGCGGACCGCGTCGGCCTCGAACTTGACGGGGGGCTCCATGGCGATCAGGCAGAGGAGCTGCAGCAGGTGGTTCTGGAACATGTCGCGCAGGACGCCCGCCTCCTCGTAGTAGCCCGCGCGGTGACCGACTCCGACCGTCTCCGCGACGGCGATCTGGACGTTGTCGACGTAGCGCTGGTTCCAGAGCGGCTCGAAGATCCCGTTGGCAAACCGGAGGACGAAGACGTTCTGGACCGTCTCCTTCGCGAGGTAGTGGTCGATCCGATAGATCTGGCGCTCCTCGAAAACGGCCCGCAGCGCTTCGTTCAGCTTCTGCGCGGACTCGAGGTCGTGGCCGAAAGGTTTCTCGACGACGATCCGCGTCCAGCCCTCCTCGGGCTCCGAGAGGCCCCGCTCCCCGAGAAGCCGCACGATTTCGGGATCGGCCTCGGGCGGCGTCGCGAGGTAGAAGATGCGGTTGCGGTGGCCCTGGCGAGCCCCCTCGATCTCGTCGAGGATCTTCTCCAGCCGCGCGTACAGGGCGGGATCGCCGAAGTCGCCCGCGATGTAGCGCACGATGCCCGGCAGCTCTCCCGGCCGCCCCTGGGTCGTCGGCGTGAACTCCTTCGCGCCCTCCTCGAGGCGCCGGCGGAATTCCCCGTCGTCGTACGGGGTCCTCGCGAGCCCGACGACCGCGAAGTCGGGAGAGATGGCGCCGTCGCGGTAGAGGTGCGCGATCGCCGGTGCGAGCAGCCGCCGGGTGAGGTCACCGGAGGCGCCGAAGATCACGAGAGTGGCGGGAGGGCGGATCTCTTCTTCAGACTTCATTGCGGAGCGCGCTATCCGTTTTTCGGCGGGCCAGGAGGGATCTGACCGCCTTCGGGGACCAGACCCCGGTCTTCCGCCGGCGCGACCGGCGCCGGCGGCGGCGCGGGGGTGAGGGGCTGCGTGGCGTGACCGCCGAACTGGTTGCGCAGCGCCGCGATCACCTTCGCGGAGAAGGACTCCTCCTGTCGCGAAGCGAACCGGGCGAAGAGGGCGTCCGCGAGCGCCGGCATCGGCACGGCGCGCTCGATCGCCTCGTGGAGAGTCCACCGGCCTTCGCCGGAGTCCTGGACGAATCCGGTGATCGAGTCGAGCTTCGGGTCGGCCTCGAGCGCCAGCACGAGGAGATCGAGGAGCCACGACCTCACGACGGAACCGGTGGTCCAGAGGCGCGCCACGCGCGGCAGATCGAGGTCATAACCCGAAGCGGCGAGGAGCTCGAACCCTTCGCCGTAGCCCTGGAGCATCGAGTACTCGATCGCGTTGTGCACCATCTTCACGAAGTGGCCGGCGCCCGGCGGTCCGACGTGCGCGTAGCCGTCCGGCGGCGCGAGAGTCCGAATCGCGGACTCGACCGCGCCGAACGGCTCCGGCCGGCCGCCCACCATCAGGCAGTAGCCGTACTTCGGGCCCCAGATCCCGCCCGACGTTCCCGCGTCCAGGAACCCGATTCCGTCCCGTTCGAGGTCGGCGGCGCGCCGCGCCGAGTCGGAGTAGCGCGAGTTCCCGCCGTCCACGATCACGTCGCCGCGCGCGAGCAGAGGGCGAAGGGTCGTGATCGACGTCTCGACCGGATCGCCCGCGGGGATCATGAGCCAGACGACGCGGGGCGGATCGAGGCGCGCCACGACGTCCTCCAGCGAGGTAGCGCCGACGGCGCCGTCCGAGACCGCCTCGTTCACCGACTCGACGGAGGGAGCCCAGGCGACGACCTCGTGGCCGCCCGCGAGGAGACGCCGCACCATGTTGCCGCCCATCTTCCCCAGCCCGACGAAACCGAGTCTCATCGCCGCTCCTTTCT
>DASRPJ010000352.1:0-3204 GCA_035646435.1 Thermoanaerobaculia bacterium
TCCCGCGACAGCGGCCGGGGCTCGCCCGCCCCCACGGGCAGGAGGACCAGCTGTGGATCCGCGGCGGTCCGGACCATCGCGAGCGCCGACTTTCCGTCGGGAGAGAAAGACATTCCATTGCCTTCCCCCAGACGCACCGCCGGAGAGCCGTCGATGTTTCGGGTGTACACCGAGTAGCCCGCGCCTCCTCCTTCACCCGACTCGGTGAAGAGAATCGTCTTTCCGTCGGGCGAGAGGCCACCCACGTTCGACCAGTCGAGCCACGAGAGGTCGCGCTCCTTCTCGTCCCCCGGAGCGAAGCCGAGCGCGCCCGAGCGCAGCACGTCGTGAGAGAGCAGAACCAGCCCGTCGTGGGAGACGTCCTGAAGCGTCAGGTTTCCCGTAACGCGCGAGAGCAGCCGCTGGTCGCCGGAGAGATTCGTCGAGTAGACGCCGCGGTTGATCCCGTACGGCGCGGCGGTGAAATGGACACGGTCTCCGCCCGTCGACCAGGCGAGACCCTGGGCCGTCGCGAAGAGCTCGGAGATCGTTTTCTTCTTGCCGGAGAGGTCCACGACGCCGACCGTGCCGCCGTCGTCTCCCACCGTGGGATGGTCGATGAATGCGACGGCGTCGCCCTTCGGCGAAACGCGCGGATGGCTGATCCAGCCGCCGGTCTCGTAGAGCTTCGTTCCGCTCGGGAACTCGAGAGTGTTCCGGCCCCGAACGTCGCGCACGACCGCCAGGCTCTTGTTGTCCGGCCCCCAGTCGGCCCATTGCACGTCGTCTAAGATCTCGCGCGGCGCGCCGCCGCCCGACATCCCCATCTGGGCGAGCATGCCGGTCCGGGTGAACGCCCCGGAAATGTGGCGGTTCAGGGAGACTGCGATTTCACCGGAGCGAGAAATCGACAGCACGTCCGCCCCCGCGAGACCGAACGGGCGCGACTCGGGCCGCTCGCGACGATTCTGGAAGATCTCGATGGGCTTTCCGTCCCAGGCGGCTGCATAGAGGATCGTCTGACCGTCCGGCGCGAATCGCGCCGACACGATCTCCCCGCGCCGGAACGTGAGCTGATGGAAAGACGGCGGCGTATTCGTGCCGGTCTGGCGACCCAGTACGAATCCGAGCGCCAGCGCGGCGGCCACACCCGCGACGGCCGCGATCGGAGCCGCGAGGTTCCGGCGGCGCACGCGCGCGGATGCAGATGCTGTCACACCGCTCGGCGTCGACACCCCCGAGAGGGCCTCGAGATCGAAAGCGAGATCGCTCGCGGATTGGAACCGCTCCTCCGGGTTCTTCTCCAGGCAGTCCCGGACGATCCGATCGAGCCCGGGATGGACGTCGTGGTTCGTCGAGGAGAGGTCGGGCGGCTCCTTCGTCAGGATCGCCGTAATGGTGTCGGCCGCGGTATCGCCCTGGAACGCCCGACGGCCCGAGAGCAACTCGTGAAGGATCGCGCCGAACGAGAAGATGTCGGAGCGCGAGTCGGCCGCGCGCCCTCTCACCTGCTCGGGCGACATATAGCCCATCGTTCCGAGAACGACGCCGGGCTCGGTTCCGAGTGTGCCGGTAGGGAGGTCCGTCTTCTCTTGAGCGCCCGACTCCGCTTGCTTCAATTTCGCGAGACCGAAGTCGAGGATCTTCAACCGGCCGTCTTTCGTGACGAACAGGTTCTCGGGCTTCAGGTCCCGGTGGACGATGCCCTTCTCGTGCGCCGCCGCGAGCCCGCGAGCGATCTGGATCGCGAAGTCGAGAGCCTTGCGTACTGGGAGAGGCCCCGACGCCAGCCGGCTGCGCAAGGTCTCGCCCTCCAGGAGCTCGCTGACGACGTACGGCGCCCCGTCGTGCGAGCCGATGTCGTAAACCGCGGTGATGTTGGGGTGATTCAGAAGCCCCGCCGCGCGCGCTTCCTGCTCGAAGCGGCGGAGCCGGTCGGGATCGTTGGAGAACGACGCCGCCAGCACCTTCACCGCCACGTCGCGCCCGAGTCGCGGATCCTTGGCCCGGTACACCTCGCCCATTCCGCCCGCCCCGAGTGGCGCGAGGATCTCGTACGGGCCGAGGCGGGAGCCGGCGGAGAGGCTCACCGCGCTCCCTGCACGAGGAAGAGACGCGAGAGCATCCGTCGGAATGTATACGCGTGAGCCTTTCCATCTGCACTCATGAGCACTTCCCGCACGTTCAGGACGCCGGTCGGGTCGGCCGCCGTGATTCTGCGCACGGGCTCTCTCTTGCCGTTCGAAACGTCGATCCGATCGACGACGGCGGGGACCTCCGAGCTGCGATAGGCGAGCACGGAGCGGCTATCCGAGTGCCAGCGGACGATCTGGTCGTCGCGGGTCGTCCCGGGAATGGGCGTCGGGTTTCCTCCGGCCGTCGGGTAGACGCGCAGACCCTCCGGGGTCCGGGTCACGATCGAAAGACCGTCGGGAGAGACCACACCGTGGCTCGAACCTTCTGAAGTCAACGGCCGTGGGACGCCCCCCTCGACCGCCTGCACGTAGCAGCGGACTGCTTTTCCGGCTTCGTGGCCGCAGGCGAGCACGCGCTTGCCGTCCGGGAAGAAGTGCGCCGAGTCGTAGCTCAGGATGCCGCCCCGTTCGAGGCGCCGGGCCTCGCCGGGTCCGGTGGGATAGAGCATGAGCTGCTGGGGATTCGTCGGAATCACGCCGAGAGCCCACTTTCCGTCGGGAGAAAGGTCCTCCGCGGACCCTTCCCCGAGCCGGATGACGGGAGCGCCATCCGTTCCGCGGAGGGCCACGGCATAGTTCGCCCCGACGCTCCCGCTCTCTTCCGAGAAGAGAAGAACCTTTCCGTCAGGCGATAACGCCTTGGCCGCGGACAGGTCGAGCCACGAGAGGTCGCGTTCCGCGGTTGCACCCGGCGCGAGGACCGGCATGTCCCGGAAGTAGTCGTCTCGCGTCGCGAGCCATCGCCCGTCGGCGGCGATGTCCTGGATCGTCAGCCCCCCGGCGCTCTCGAGGGCGATTCGCAGGCGCCCGTCCGGCGTCACGGCATACACCTTGAAGTTGTTCCAGGCGTTACCCGCGGAGAACATCACCTCGCTCCCGTCCGCCGACCAGGCGATGCCCTCCTCCCCCCAGTAGCCGTCGGAGAGAACGGTCTTCTTGCCGGCGAGGTCCACCACCGCGACGAGGCCGCGGTCGTCGTACTTGATCGGGTGCTCGAAGAAGGCGATCCGATCTCCTTTGGGGGAGACCC
>DASRPJ010000353.1:0-20492 GCA_035646435.1 Thermoanaerobaculia bacterium
GACGACAGCAGCCCGACCCGGTCGAGCAGCGACAGGGTCACCGCGTCGCGGGCCCGGGTGCCGCCGTCCTCGATCTTGAAGGCGATCCCGACCGACCGCTGGCGGCGGGAGGCGGCCCGGATCGCGACCGCGTAGACGGCCTCGGCGCCCTCCTTACCGATCGACCGGCCCCGCTCCGATTTCAGGAAGTCGGTCGTGAACCGACCGCGGCCCGCGACCATCTCCGGTCTCTCCCACATCGCGTCGCAGATCGTGCCGCGCGCCTCCCGCTCCTCGCGGGTCTCCCCCTCGACCGCCGCCGACACGAGCCGCGCGTAGGCGAGCGCCAGGGCGGTGAGCGGCATCGAGAGGACCGGAAGCCCGCAGCCGTCGACGGCCCTTTCCATCCCCTCCTCCGGGACCGACCCGAAGCGGGCGATCCGGCGCCGGACTTCGGCCTGGAGCGGATGGTCCGGCTTCCAGTAGCCCTTCGCGGAGTAACCCCGGGCGCGGCAGGCGAGGAGAAGGCCCGCGTGCTTCCCCGAACAGTTGTTGTGGAGCTTCGTCGGCGCCTCTCCGCGAACGGCGAGGACGCGCGCGGCCCGGGGATCCATCGGCTCCTGGGGGCCGCACACGAGGTCCCGAGCCGAGAAGCCGCCGCGGGAAAGGAGCCGCGCGGCGACCCGCACGTGCCGGGGCTCGCCCCCGTGGGACGCGCAGAGGAGCGCGATCTCCGCGGCCCCGAGCCGGAAGTGCTTCGCGCCGCCCGCGACGATCAGTGGGAGCGCCTGGAACGGCTTCGCGGCGGACCGGGGGAAGACCGGCCGGCCCGGGTTCCCGCTCCAGGCGAGAACCTGCCCCGCCTCGTCCACGACCGCCGCGTCGCCACGGTGGCCCGACTCGACGAAACCCCCGCGAAGGACCCGCGCGAGGAGGGGGGGTGCGTCGGCCACCGGCGGGTTGTATCAGAGAAAACGCGGCTGCCCCCGGGGCGAAAACGGCGCTCACGCTCCTTCCCCGGAAGGTTCCGGCTCCCGATCCTGTTCTCTCGCCTCGACGAACGGCCGGTTTCGTGGACAGGCGTCAGGCATTGTGCCCGTTCGACTCCGAAGGTGAGGTCATGAAGAACAGAGCCCCGAGTCCCTTTCTCGCCCTGGCGTTTCTCCTTCTTGCCGGAACCCCGCTCGCCGCGCAAACCGAATCGGAGTCGGAGGCCCTGAAGCGCGAGATCCAGAGCCTGAAGGCGGGTCAGCAGCAGCTCGAGAAGGGCGTGCAGCAGATTCAGAAGGACGTCGACGAGATCAAGAAGATGATCCAGGCGGCGGTCAACCCGCAGGCCCCTCCCGAGAAAGCCCTGAACGCGGTCGTGAACATCGCCGGCGAGCCGGTGAAGGGGAACAAGGACGCGCGTCTCACGCTGATCGAGTTCTCGGAGTACCAGTGCCCGTTCTGCAGCCGTCACGTCAAGAACACCGTGCCCCAGCTGGACAAGGAGTACGTGCAGACCGGCAAGGTGAAGTACGTGTTCCGCGACCTTCCCCTCGAATCGATTCACAAGGACGCGTTCAAGGCGGGAGAGGCGGCTCACTGCGCCGGGGAGCAGGGAAAGTTCTGGCCGATGCACGATCGGCTGTTCGACAACCAGCAGTCGCTCGAAGCGGCGAAGCTCGCCGAGCACGCGACCGCGATCGGCGTCGACGCGAAGAAGTTTCAGGCCTGCCTGGACGCCGGCAAGTACGGACCCGAAATCCGCAAGGACATCGCCGACGCCGAGCGCCTGGGCGTCAGCGCGACGCCGACCACACTCATCGCGGTCTCACAGCCCGACGACCCCAACGTAAAGGTCGTGAAGGTGATCCGAGGC
Organism: Thermoanaerobaculia bacterium; assembly: GCA_035646435.1. Classification (GTDB taxonomy): domain Bacteria; phylum Acidobacteriota; class Thermoanaerobaculia; order UBA5066; family Gp7-AA6; genus Gp7-AA6. The sequence continues at coordinate 1,844 of DASRPJ010000353.1, forward strand.
GCCCAGGACTACAAGGTCTTCAAGGCGGCTTTCGACGAGCTGCTGACGCCGGCACCGGCCGTCAAGCAGTAAGCGGCGCTTCGACGTGGACCCGGGGTCGGAGTCACCCGAGCGGACGGGAGTTGGGGGAATAATCGGTTTTGAGGGCCCGTTCGACCGGGCAGCCATGCGCCTCTTTCTCGCCGTCTGCGCTCTCGCCCTGTCTACGGCTTCCGCGACCCTCGCTCAGGGCAGCGAGCCCTTCCCCGACCTCGAGTTCGCGGGCGAGGAAGGCGGCACGGTTCGCCTCTCGCAGCTCAAGGGGAACGTGGTTCTCCTGAACGTCTGGGCCACGTGGTGCGGGCCCTGCAAGCTCGAGCTGCCGATCGTGCAGAGGATGTACGACCGCTACAGCGACCGGAACTTCGTCGTGCTCGCGATCAACGTGGATGCGGACCGCAAGCGCGTCGCGCCGTACCTGAAGCAGCACAACATCTCCCTCCCGGTCTATTCGGCCGCTCCCGAGGACGCTGCCCAGATGACCGCGATGGGAATCCCATCGACCTTCATCATCGGTCCCGACCGGACGCTTCTCGACATGGCGGTCGGTTACTCCCCCGAGGTGGAGGAACGCTGGAGGAAGGTCGTCGAGAAACATCTGAAAGCGCGCAAGTAGCGGATCCTTTTCATCGGCCGGGTCCGGCCGACTCCCCGGCCTTCGGGATTGTCGTCTGGCACCGGAATTGCCCTTCGAGGCCGCGGAGGTCCTTTCATGAAATTCCGGGTTCTCACTCTCGCTCTCCTCGTGGCCGGCACCAGCGCCGCCGCATCCGCCCAGGTCCGTGAAGGAACGGTCGAGATCTCGCCTTTCGCCGGATACCTCTTCGGCGGCGAGTTCGCCCGCGGCTCGACTTCGCTCTTCGGGTTCGAGGTCGAGGCCGACGACGACGCGACTTTCGGCGTGCGACTCGGCTACAACCTGACCGACAGCTTCGAGATGGAGTTTCAGGCTTCCCGCACCGAGACGGAGTTCGTCACGGAAGACGACGAGCTCTTCGATCCCGACGAACAGGCGTTCGGCGATCTCACGATCGACTACTTCATGGGCTACGGGACGTTCAACTTCGGCCGGAGGCGCGCCGTGCCGTACATCACGATCGGCGCGGGAGTCGCGAGACTCGATCCGGACGTCCCGGGAACCAGTGCGCGGAAGGACACGCGCTTCACGGCGAGCCTCGGAATCGGGGTGAAGGCCTTCGTGAACCCCCACTTCGGCTTCCGATTCGACGGACGCGGCTACGCGACGTCCCTCGGCGATCGGGACGACGACGACGACTTCTTCTGCGACGACGACGGCTTCTTCGACGACTGCGACAGCGACCGGACGGAGTGGCTGACGAACGGGGAGATCTCGGCGGGACTCGTTTTCGCCTTCTGAAGTCAGCCGGGTGATCCCTTCGAACGGGTCACGGTAATCCGGCGCGTGTCGTCGCCCTCCGCCGAGAGGCGGACCTCGACGGAGGGCGGCAGGGCCTCGCGGATCGCCGCGCCGGGCCACTCGACCGCGACCGGCGCCCCGGCGACCGCGCCCGGCAGCCCGAGCACTTCCAGTTCGCGGGGATGGTCGGCGAGGCGATACAGGTCGAGGTGACGCAGGACGACCGGCCCGCCGGGGACCGCGTACTCGTGCAGGATGGCGAAGGTCGGTGACGCAACGTCGCGGGGGGCGGCGCCGAGCCCCGCGGCGAGGCCCCGCGAGAGCGCCGTCTTGCCGGCGCCGAGCTCTCCGATCAGATAGACCACGTCGTCGGACGAGAGCTCCGCGGCGAGATCTCTCCCGAACGTCTCCGTCTCGTCCTCACTCTTCGAGAGAAACTCGAGTGCGCCGGCTTCCCCCCTCCTCCCCCCTGTCACCTCTGGCCTCTCCGGTCCCGGACGCCCAGGGCGCGCCGGACCTCCGGCACCGCGTCCGCGACCTCATGGGCGAGCAGGCCGGCGTCCCCCAGCCGATCGGCGAGCTTCTCCCCCGCGGCGCCGTGGAGCCACGCGGCGGCCACCGCCGCATCGCGAACCTCGAGCCCGCCCCCCACGAGAGCCCCGAGGAGGCCCGCCAGCACGTCCCCCGCTCCGGCCGTCGCGAGAAGAGGCGTTCCGGTCGGGTTGACGACGACCCGGCCGTCCGGCGTCGCGAGAAGCGTTGCCTCGCCCTTGAGGAGCACGGCGCAGCGGGAGCGGCGGGCGAGCGTTCGAGCAGCCGCCACGCGGTCGGCCTGCACCGCTCGCGGGGACGTTCCGAGGAGCCGCGCGGCCTCCCCCGGGTGAGGGGTCAGGACGGTCGGCGCGCGCCGGCGCGCCAGCCGCCGCAGGTCGCCGGCGAACGCGTTCAACCCGTCGGCGTCGAGGACGAGGGGCCGGGCGAGGCGCCGGATGACGTCGTGGAGAACGGATACCGTTCCCGCCGACGTCCCCACGCCCGGGCCGACGACGGTGACGTCGAAAGTCTCGAGCCGGGCGAGGAGATCCGCGCCGGCTTCCGCGGCGATTGCCCCCGATTCCTCCGCCACCCCCTCCGTCATGACCTCCGGCACCTGCGAGACGACGAGAGACGCGAGGGAAGCGGGACCGAGCACGGTCACCGTCCCGGCGCCGCCCCGCAACGCCCCCCACGCCGCGAGGACGGCGGCGCCCGCTTTGCCGCGGGAGCCCGCCACGATCGCGACGCGTCCGTAATCCCCCTTGTGGCCCGCCGGGTCGCGCCCCGGCAGGAGCGGTCGCACGGCCTCGGGCGTCGCCAGAAACAGGCGATGGGACGCGCGGGCGAGCTTCGTTTTCGGGATCCCGATGTCGTGGACGACGAGCTTTCCGCACCGGCGCCGCGCGGGAGGAAAAGCGTGGCAGACCTTCGGCGCACCGAAAGCCACCGTGACGTCGGCGTCGATCGACGTCCCGCGCACGGCGCCCGTGTCCGATCCGAGTCCCGAGGGCACGTCCGCGGCAAGGACCGGCCGGCCGGCGGCGTTGATCGCGGAGACGACACGGGCCGCGAGACCGCCGAGCGGCCGGTCGAGACCCGTTCCGAAGAGCGCGTCGACGACGCCGTCCCCCTCGGCAACCGCTTTCGAGAGAGCGCCGACCGCGCGCCCCTTCGCGAGGGGCTCGAGGACGAGGCCGGCGTCTCGCGCGCGACGGGCGTTGACCTGCGCGGCGCCGCGGTAGGCGGCGGGGTCGCGGAGCGTGAACACGCGGACCGAATGGCCGCGGCGGGCGAGGAGGCGCGCCGCCGCGAGACCATCGCCGCCGTTGTTCCCCGGCCCGCACGCGACGACGATGCGGCGCCATCCGGGGAAGTGAGCCGCGATCGAGTCCACGATGCCGCGCGCGGCATTCTCCATCAGGGTGATTGCCGGGACTCCGCCGCGGATCGCCGCGCGGTCCGCCGCCCGCATCCCCCTCGAATCGAGGACCGGGATCACGCAGGGGCCCCGATCGGGAGAAGGGCGAGCGCCGCCGCGGTGGCCCGAGGATAGTCCTCCTCGGCCGGGTCCCGGCGCGCGAGATCGCTCCGAAGGCGATCGAGGTCTTCCGGGCGGTCGACGTCGTAGGCGGCGGGGGCGAGGGCCACCGACAGGCCGGCCTCGCTCATGCGATCGAGCGTGGTTCCGAGCGTCCGCGAGGTGGACCAGGGGACGTCCCGAAAAACGGCCGCCGGCAGGACGGCCGACGAAAGCGCGATCGCGCAGTAACCGCCGTCTCCGGCGGGGATGAGGGCGGCGTCGCGGCCCGCGGCGACCCGCTCGAAGAGCGACCGCAGGGCCCGCCGGGTGAGGGTCGGGTGATCGGAGCCCACGGCAAGTGTCACCTCGGCCCCCCGCGCGCGCTCCCGATCGAAAGCCGCCGCGAGACGGGCGCCCAGATCTCCGGTCGCCTGTCTCTCGCGGCGCCAGGGCGGGGGAAAGATCGTCGCGAGCCGGGCGACGTCCGGATCCGGCTCCGCGTCGACCACGGACGCCCACGCGGGATCCGCGTAGATCCGCGAGGCGTCTTCGAGAAAGGCCCGGTAGAGGCGCGCCGCGCCCCCGGCGGTCAGGAGGCGCGCGAGCCTCGTCTTGACGCGGCCGGGCACGGGTTCCCTTGCGAACAGGACGAGCGTCTGCCGGGTCTCCCGCACGCGCCGATTATCCGCCCCGGCGACTGCCGCCCGCCGGCGCCGGCAGGAGGCCGGCTCAGCTCTTCTTGGACTCCTTCGGCAGAACCGAGACGAAGACGCTCTTCTGGAGGTAGGAAGTCAGGTTGGAGACTCCGTCCCGAAGGGCGACGGCGAGCTTCTGCCCGCCGGGTACGACGAGGAGGTTGACGTCGTAGTACCAGTCCTTCCCCTGCGCGATCGCGTAGTCCTTCGCCGGAACGTTGACCGTCTGCTGCTGGACCGTCAGGTCCGACTGCTTGCCGACGGAGTCGAGGACGACGAAGTAGACGAAGAACTGACCCTGGTAGACGTCGCCCGACGGGACGAGGCCGAGCTTGCCCACGGGGATCGCGATCCGGACGGGCAGGAGGTAGTTCTCGCGGTCGTAGGGGCGAGCCTCTCCGAGCGTCACGCTCACGCCGAGCGGGTTGTCCGCGCGGGGATAGTGGAGGCTCGCCACGACCGCCTCCGCGGTCCGCGTCTCGGTCGACTTCTCGAGGAGGCTCTTGCGGGCGCGCACCCGGAGCCCCTTTCGCTTGACCTTGACTTCGACCGAGTGGGGCCGGTCGGCCGCCGCCCGCGCCGTCCGGTATCCGATCGAGTAGAAGTTGGAAAAGTCCTTCGAGAGCTCGTCGAGACTGTTCTTCCAGTCGTTGGTGTTGACCGCGGCCATCCCTCCGGTCTGCTCGGCAAGCATGAGGAGCGGCCCCTGGGTGTTCTGCCGCATCATGAAGGTCGACGGACGGTTTTCGATGTAGCGGTTCTCCGCGGAGATGAGGTCGTCGGCCGCGAGTCCCGACGCGTCGAGCGCCCAGATCGTGACCCCGTTGGCGTTCGCGGCCTGCACGAGCGAGGCGTACTTCGTATTCATGTTGAAGTCGACCGTTTCCAGGGCCGCGTGCCCGCCGTGGAACTTCTGGGTGACCGCTTCGAAGACCTCCGCCCCCGCGGAGGACGGGAGCCCTTCGGAGACGTAGACGAAGATCTTTCTCCCCTCGACGCCCGCCAGGCCGTTCAACGTCGTCTTCATCGCGTCGACGGCGAACTGGAGATCGTTGCGGAGGGACTGGGCGTAGGAGCGGGCCACGCGGAGCGCCTCCTGCTCGGATCGGGCTTCGTTGATGCGCGCGAGGGCGTCCTTGCGCTCGCTCGCCTGCGGAGTGCCGCCGCCCGTGTCCATCTCGGTGTTTTCGATGGCGGCGAGGACGTCCCCCACTTCCGAAGTGAAACGGCGCTTGACCTTGAGCGAACGGTTGTAGGTCACCACCATCGCTTCCGCGTGGGGGCCGACGGCCGTCGTGATGAATTCCTTCAACCGCTTGAACATCCGGTTCCGGTTCTGCGGCTGAATGTTCAGGTTGTCGACGTAGACGACGTATCTCGTCTTCAGCTGCTGCGGGATCGCCTCCGCCGCTTCCGGCGAGTCGAGCGGAATCGTCTTGCCGTCCTCGAGGAGGACCTTGCCTCCCGAGACGGCGTAAAAGTTCGTGATCGTCTGCGGGACTCCGTCCTGGAAGACCTCGAAGTCCTGCGCGGTCAGCCCGGAGACGCGGTTCCCCTTGGAGTCGGTGACGATCACGTCGATGTTCGTCACGGAAACGTCCACGCGCTCCGTGACCGGTCCCATCGATCGGGACTGGGCGGGCTTGACGGGCGCGGGCGGCGGATTCTGCGTCGCCGGAGCGCTCTGCCCGGGCACCGGCGGCGCGCCCAGGGAGAACAGGACCGACAGGACGACGGCCACGATTCGAAGGGCCTTTTTCAAGAGTTTCCTCCTCCAGTGGGCAAGCGGTCGATTCGAACGAATATTCCCCGTCGCCGCGCGGCCGATCTCGACCGGGACGACCGGGGACGTTCTCGGACCGGCGACGGAAACCCCGATTCTGTCAGACCTTGCGCTACCTCCACCCGAAAAAATCGCTGTTGCTTTGCGATGCCGAATTCAACAGAATCCCGGCTCCGGGCCGGGGTTTTCGCTGCCGGCGAGCGAAAGAACAAGGAGCGGGTCAGCATGGCGTTTCACCCGGGGCGGTCGTTGTCTCGAGGAAAACTCGCGGTCTTCGCCGTCCTTCTCTTCTCGGCTCTCCTCGCGGGCGGCTGCAACAAGATCAAGTCCAAACAGGAAATCAAGAAGGGCAACGAGTACTTCCGGGCGGAGCAGTACCAGCCGGCGCTGGCCAGCTACCAGGAAGCAATGCGGTTGGACCCCAATGAAACGAAGCTCCACAAGAACATCGGGCTCGCGTACATGGGGATGTACCAGCCGGGGTCGAAGCACCCGAAGGACCTCGAGTTCGCCGCCAAGGCGATCGAGCACCTGAAGCTGTACATCGAGGCGCACCCGGAGGACCGGAGAACCCGGGAGTTCCTCGTCTCCCTCTACCTGACGACCGAGAGATTCGACGACGCGATCGCTTTCTACGAGCACATGGTCGAGGAAGACCCGAAGGACACGAAGGCGATGCAGTCGATCGCCCAGATGTACTTCAAGAAGGGGGAAGTGGACAAGGCGGTCGCCTGGCTCAAGCGGCGACTGGAGGCGGAGACCTCGCCGCAGGCCAAGGCGGAGGTCTACTACTTCATCGGCGTGCAGGCCTGGGACCGCTCTTACAATTTCCCGGACCTCGATCCGGCCATGCGCGCCCGCGTCATCGACGAAGGCCTGGACGCCTTGAACAAGGCGCTCGAGATCAAACCCGACTATTTCGAGGCGCTCTCCTACGTCAACCTGCTCTACCGGGAAAAGGCCAAGATCGAGGCGGACCCGGTCAAGAGGCAGGAACACGTCGACACCGCGAACCGCTACCTGCAACAGGCATTGGATTTGCGAAAGAAAGCTCTCGCGCTGACGCCGACCCCGGAACCGGCTCTCTGATAGCGGGGTCTATGGGTCGGGAGGACACGCCATGTTCGAAGATGCATTGATCGAATCCTCGAGCGAGCACGCGAAGAAGGGGCCCAAGAAGGTCATCTCGCTGCCGGTCTCGCTCGCCCTTCACATCCTCGTGATCGGAGGCATCGTCGGCGCCTCGATCTGGTTCGTGGAGGACGTTCCGGAGCCCCCGATCCCGGTCACGTTCTACGCGGCCGCGCCGCCGCCTCCTCCGCCGCCGCCGGCCGCCGCACCCAAGCCGGCCGCGCCGAAACCGGAGACGCCCAAGCCGATCCCGATCCGGCCGACGGAGATGACGGCGCCGACGATCATTCCGGAGAAGGTTCCCGAGGCGCTCGCGGCCCCCGAGCCGGACCTCCCGGCGGGCGAAGGCGTCGAAGGGGGGGTCGAGGGCGGGGTCCCGGGAGGAGTCATGGGCGGCGTCATCGGCGGAGTCCCGGGCGGAACGGGCCCCGGCCTGACGGACGAGCCGCTACGGGTCGGCGGGGACGTCAAAGCCCCCCAGCTGACGAACCGAGTGGAGCCGAGCTACCCCGAGGCCGCCCGGAAAGCCCGGATGGAGGGGGTCGTCATCCTGGAGGCGATCATCACGGCGAGCGGTTCGGTCGAAGACGTCCGGGTCTTGAAATCCGTCAACCCGCTCTTGGACGCGGCGGCGACGCGCGCCGTCTCGCAGTGGAAATACCGGCCCGCAACACTGAACGGACGCGCGGTCCGCGTGTATCTCACGGTGACGGTGACTTTCAACTTGCACTAGGATTCAGGCCGGATCGGAGGCGCGAACGGCCGTCCGATTGAAGAAGGAGCGTACATGACTTTCGATATCGCCGAGCTCTGGAGCAAGATGACGATCTTGAACAAAGGGGTGATCGTCATCCTCATCGCCATGTCCATCTACTCGTTGACGGTCTTCTTCGAGCGGTTGATCTACTTCCGGAAAGCCAAGAAGCAGTCGCTCGCATTCGCGCGCCTGGTCACCGGCCACCTGAAGCAGGACAAGCTCACCGAGGCGATCGAGTCCTCGAAGAAGTACCGGCACAGCCACCTGGCGCGCGTCGTGTCCGCCGGGCTGTACGAGTTCCAGCACGATGTGGCGAGCGGGACCGCCGACATCCAGGGCCACGACCCGATCGAAGCGGCCGAACGGGCGATCGAGCGGGAAGCGCTGATCACGACCGCCGACCTGAAGAAGGGCCTTTCGGGACTCGCGACGATTGCGACGACGTCGCCGTTCATCGGACTTTTCGGAACGGTCATCGGTATCATCAACGCCTTCCGCGGCATGGCCTTGACAGGATCCGGCGGTATCGGCGCCGTCTCGGCCGGAATTGCCGAAGCCCTCGTCGCAACGGCGCTCGGGTTGGGCGTCGCGATCCCGGCGGTGTTCATGTACAACTTCTTCCTCAACAAGGTGGAGCGTTTCCAGGTGGAGATGTCCAACTCCGCTTCGGAGCTCATCGACTATTTCATCAAGCGTCGCGGCGCCGGAGTGAAGCTCGGCGTGCGGGCGTCCTGACCCCGGAGGTCTTTCCATGTCAATGGGAGGCGGCGCGGACCGCGGAAGTCTTCAGAGCGACATCAACGTCACCCCTCTGGTCGACGTTTGCCTCGTTCTCCTCATCATTTTCATGGTCGTCACGCCCATGCTCCAGAAGGGGATGGACGTCCAGCTGCCGACGACGGACAACCCCGACAAGAAACCGGAGGGCTCGAAACAGAGGCTCATCTCGGTCAAGTGGGAGACGCCTCCCAAATACTTCATCGACACGAAGTGGTTCCCCCCCGAGGAGTTCCAGCGTGCGCTCGACGAGCTCTACCAGCGCGCACCGACGAGCGAGCTCGTCATCAAGGCCGACCAGAGGCTCACGTACGGTGAAGTCAAGAAGGTCATGCGGATGACGAAGGACGCGGGCTTCGAGGACGTCGGCCTGATCGCCGAGAAAAAGCAGAAAACGCCCACGTAGGCTTCGACCGAGGAGAAATTCGACCATGGCGATGGCCCCGACCGGCAACCCGAAGAGCGAGATCAACATCACGCCTCTCGTGGACGTGGTGCTCGTTCTGCTCATCATCTTCATGGTGGTCACGCCGCTCCTCCAGATGGGCTACGACGTCAAGGTCCCGCCCAAAGCCCAGGTGGATACGCCGCAGCCGCCGGCCGACCAGCTCATCGTGTCGCTCACCGCGGGGAACCGCCTCTACCTCAACAAGGAAGAGATGAATCCGCAGACGCTCGCTCTCCGTCTGGACGAGATCCTGAAGAACCGGCGCGACAAGACCGTCTTCTTCTCTGCCGAGGACGGGAGCACTTACGGCAGGGTCGTACAGGTCATGGACCTGATGCGGACGGCGGGCGTCAAGACCATAGGGATCGTGCTCGACACCGTCTCCGTCGCTCCGACGGCCGTCGATCCTCTGGCCGCTCCGGCCGCGGCTCCCTCTCCCGCTCCGCCGGTCCCATAACGCCCCGGGAGCCCGGATCCGGACGGTGAGGCCTCCCGGTCCGGTCTGATAGTCTTCGCCGGCCTCGGTGCCGCTTCCGGCGGGCCAGCCGAACAAAAACCCGTAGGAGCCAGACGAATGTCACACGACCTCGCCCTGCCCCTCATCATGATCTTCTCGGTCGGCTCGCTCTTCGTGGCCGGCTACCTGATCTCCTGGGTCTTGAAGAAAGACACGGGAACCGCCGAGATGCGCGAAATCTCGAACGCGATCAAGGTCGGCGCGGAGGCGTTCCTGAAGCGGCAGAACACGACGATCGTTCTCCTGGCCGCCCTCCTGGCGGCGGTCATCTTCCTCCTGTACGGTTTCGTCCGCTCGCACCACGACTTCGACCCGGTCCCGACCGCTCTCCTCCTCGCTTTCTGGACGACGCTCTCCTTCCTTCTCGGGGCGGCCTGCTCGGTCATCGCGGGCTACATCGGAATGTGGATCTCGATCCGATCGAACATCCGCACCGCGTCGGCCGCCCGGAGCTCGCTGAACGACGCGCTTCGGATCGCGCTGCGCGGAGGGGCCGTATCCGGCCTGTTCGTCGTCGCGATGTCGCTGTTCGGCGTCGGCGGCCTCTACTGGCTCGTGAGCCGGTTCACGGACGTGCCCGAGGGCCAGATTCCCCTCCTGATCGTCGGCTACGGCTTCGGAGCGTCGTTCGTCGCCCTCTTCGCTCAGCTCGGAGGCGGCATCTACACGAAGGCCGCCGACGTGGGAGCGGATCTCGTCGGCAAGGTGGAAGCGGGGATTCCAGAAGACGATCCGCGCAACCCGGCGGTGATCGCGGACCTCGTGGGAGACAACGTGGGCGACTGCGCCGGCCGCGGCGCGGACCTCTTCGAGTCGACGGCCGCCGAGAACATCGGGGCGATGATCCTCGGCGCGACGCTCGCCGCGGCCGCCGAGCGCGCCGGCATGGGCTTCTCCGCGGGAATCGTGGGAGTGATGATGTTCCCGCTCGTCGCCCGCGCCTTCGGGCTCCTCGCCTCGATCGTCGGGATCTTCCTCGTTCGCACGCGGGAGGATCAGGATCCAATGCAGGCCCTGAACCGCGGCTATTACGTCGCGGCCGGGCTCGCGATGGTTGGGTTCGGCCTCGCGACGCGGTGGCTCCTCTACAACCCCTCCGCGCCCGACGCGTGGTGGAAGTTCTTCGTGTGCGGGATCATCGGGGTTCTCACGTCCGTCGCCTTCGTCTACATCACGCAGTACTACACCGAGTACCGTTACCGGCCCGTCCAGGAGATCGCGCAGGCGTCGACGACCGGACCGGCGACGAACGTGATCGCGGGCGTCGCGGTCGGGCTCGAGTGCACGCTCCTGCCGGTCATTGCGATCTCCGCGGCGATCCTCACCTCTTTCAAGATCGGCGCCTGGGCGCTGCCGGGAGGCGGCCTCTTCGGCACCGCCGTCGCGACGATGGGCATGCTCGGTACCGCCGCCTACATCCTCGCGATGGACACGTTCGGACCGATCACCGACAACGCCGGCGGCATCACCGAGATGTCGCGCCAGCCCGAAGAGGTAAGGCGAAAGACCGACCGGCTCGATTCCGTCGGAAATACGACGAAGGCCTTGACGAAGGGCTATGCGATCGGCTCGGCGGCCCTGGCGGCATTCCTGCTCTTCTCCGCGTACCTGGACGAGCTCCGCAACTACGGTTCGCCGCTCGAGGCGGTGAACATCGCGAAGCCGGAAGTCTTCATCGGCGGTCTGCTCGGCGCGATGCTCGTCTTCTTCTTCTCCGGTCTCGCGATCAAGGCGGTCGGCAAGGCGGCCGGCGTCGTCATCCAGGACGTGCGCGCGCAGTTCCGCGAGCACCCGGGCATCATGGCGGGAACCGAAAAGCCGGACTACGGGCGGACGGTGGACATCGTGACCCGCGGCGCGCTGAAGGCGATGATCGCTCCGGGCTTAGTCGCTGTCGGAATGCCGATCGCGGTCGGGCTCTTCTTCCGGTTCTTCGGGGTCGGAGCGGAGGCCGTCGCGGCGCTCCTGATGGTCGGGACGATCGCGGGGATCGTCGTGGCCACCTTCCTGAACAACTCGGGCGGCGCCTGGGACAACGCGAAGAAGTACATCGAGACGGGCGCGCTCGGCGGAAAGGGATCCCCGACCCACAAGGCGGCCGTCGTGGGGGACACCGTCGGAGACCCGTTCAAGGACACGGCGGGGCCGTCGCTCCACGTGCTCATCAAGCTGCTGGCGACGATCACCCTCGTGCTCGCGCCGCTCTTCATCTAACGCGTCAGACGAACCGGCACAGGACGTCGTTCGACAGGAGAAAGCCGCGTTCGGTGAACCCGACGCGGCCACTCTGCCGCCGGAGAACGCCCGCTTCGAGCCAGGCGTCGTAGTCGCCGGCGAGGAGGGGATCGACGCACCCCTCGATCCACTCCTCGATTTCGGGTGCAGGAACACCCGCCCCAAGCCGCAGCCCGAGCATGATCCGCTCCCGCGCGGCCGCCTCGCCCTCCACCGGCAGGTCGAGGGCGAGCGGGCGCGTCCCCTCTCCGAGGCGACTCACGTACGGCGCGAGAGCGGAGACGTTCGCGCGCCTCCGGTCCGACCAGAACTCGTGGGCCGAAACGCCGAGCCCGAGCGTCGGCGTGCGAGTCCAGTACTTGACGTTGTGCCGCGCCTCGCGGCCCTCCCGGGCCCAGTTCGAGATCTCGTAGTGCCGGAAGCCCCGGTCGACGAGAGTCTCCCCCGCTTCGAGCCAGGCGTCGGCCTGCTCCTCGTCGGTCAGGTACCGCTCCGGCCGCGCCCGGCGGTCCTCCTCCAGGGCGCGGGACTTGTCGGTCTCGAGGAGGTAGATCGACAGGTGCTCGACGCCCGCCGCCGCGAGCGCCTGGACGTTCCGCCGGAAGCTCGCCCGGGTCTGGCCGGGCAGCCCGAGGATGAGGTCCCCCGAAACGGAGAGCCCCCCCGCCGCGAGCGTCTCCAGGGCGCGCCGCGCGCCCGCGGAGTCGTGTCGCCTTCCGACGGCGGCGAGCTCTCCGTCGTCGAAGGACTGGACCCCGACGGAGATCCGGTTGACGCCCGCCGCGGTCCAGGCGTCGCGGCGATCGGCCGTCACGTCCTCCGGGTTCGCTTCGAGAGTGACCTCCGAGTCCGTTTCGAAGGCGAACCGGCTTCGGAGCCCGCGAAGGAGCCGCGCGAGGTCCTCCGCGGGAACGAGCGAAGGCGTGCCGCCGCCAAGGTACAGGGAGTCGAAGCGGAAACCCTCCGCCTCCGGCTCGAGGATCGCCGCTTCGCGAAGGAGCGCCGTCAGGTAGTCGTCGCGGGTCGAGTCGTCGGTCGAAACGACGAACGCGCAGTAACCGCACCGGGAGCGGCAATACGGCAGGTGCACGTAGATGCCCGCCGGGCCGCTCACGTGTCGCGCCCGGCGCGGAACGCCGCTTCCGCTTCGCCCGCGAGGGCCCCGAACGGGAACACCTTCGCGAAGTTGCCCTCTTCGACGACCGGGGTGAGATCGCGCCGCGACTCGTCGATCCAGCGGGCCGCCGCGTAGAAGAGCGCGGAGCGGTGCTCGTCCTCCTCGACTTCCCGCGCGCGCTCCTCGAGGCGCGCCGCGGCCGCCGAGTTCCCGGGCGGCTCGGCCGCGCCGAGCGGGCGCGGCGGAATCGTCGCCAGACCGCGTCGGGCCGCCTCCTCGCGAAACCGCTTCAGGCCCGCGCGAACGACCGCCGGCCAGTCACAGTGGTGCACTTTTTCGAAGAATCGGTCGGCGGACTCCGGGTCGACCCGGCTGCGAGCCTCGACCAGGCGGCGCCGCGCGTCCGCCTCCCCCGACGACGCGACCGCCGCGGCGAACTGCGCGCCTGCCGCGGCCAGGCCGTCGAGGTATCCCGCGAGGAACGCGGGGGCGTCCGTCCATGCCGGGACGATCGGCAGGAGCCCTCCGGCGGCGAATCCCCGCCCGAGGGCTTCCCGGACGCCGGCAGAGGGATCGCGTCCCCCGTCCGGTATCCACGAGAAAAGCGCGACGCAGGCGCGGCCGGACCGCGGCGGAAGGCCAGCGGGGTCGGGGTCGAGGAGGTAGACGGGCCGGCCCGTACCGGTCGCGCCCTCCGCGGCGGCGCGATAGGCCCCCCGGATCTCCTCGACGGGTGAGCCGGGTCCGACCAGGACCGGTCCGGCCGGGCACCGCTCGAGGGCGAGCGCCCACGCGTCCGCGCGGGGCGGACCGACGGCCACGCGTCCGGAGGTTCGCCGAAGGACGATCGAGCGATCGAGGGGATCGAAGCGAATGGCCGGCTCCCCCGCCTCCCCCGAGTAGGGAAGGGCGTGCGCGGCGACCCGCCGGCCCGCCACCTCGGACTCGATGCAGCGCACGAGGGGAGTCCCCGAGGGCTGGTACTCGATCATCGCCGTCCTGCCGACTGCGCGCGCCGATAACGCGCGACGAGGTCGATCTCCAGGTTCGCGCCGTCGCCCGGGCTCAGCCGCGACAGGGTCGTGCGACGCCAGGTTTCCGGAATCACCGCGACGTCGAAGTCGCGCGCGCGCCGAGAGGCCACCGTGAGACTCACTCCGTCGACCGCGACCGAGCCCTTGCGTACGACGTATCGGGAGAGTCCGCGGGGAATCGAGAAGCGGAAGGCCCAGGAGCCGCCGAGGTCGACGACGGCGATGACCGCGCAGACCGCGTCGACGTGCCCCAGCATGAAATGGCCTGAAACCCTCCCTCCCCACTCGAGGGCGCGCTCGAGGTTCACGACCTCTCCCCTCGCCAGCGCCCCGAGCGTCGTGACCGCGAGCGTCTCGGCCGACAGGTCCGCGACCAGAGTCCGTCCTGCTTCGAGCGCCGTCACGCAGACTCCGGCCACTGCGACGCTTTCTCCACGCCGGAAGGCGCCGTAACGCGGCGGCGGCTCGACGGTGAACCGGGTTCCTCCGCCCCGTCTTTTCGCGACGGAAGCGACGCGCCCGATTCCGGTGACGATCCCGGTGAACATCGGAGACAGTCTACCGACGGGACGACCGCCTCCCCGGCCGCGCGGCGCCGGAAACGCGGCCCGTCACGATCCAGTCCTGCCCCACGCGCTCGTGCTCGAGGTCGACGACGCGGACCGCCCGCTCGAGCGCGAAGCCTTCGCCGCCCACTCCCCCGGGCGCCGTCCGGCCGCCGAGCACCATCGGGGCGCCGAAGACCGCGACCCGGTCCACGAGCCGCGCGCGGAAAAAACCCCAGAGAGTCTCGGCCCCCCCCTCCACCATGACGCTCGTCACTCCGACGCCCGCCAGCCGCGCGAGGAGGCGCCGCACGCTCACGCGCTCCCCGGTGCCGGGGACGCTCCAGACCTCGACTCCGCGGGCCTGGAGCCTCCGCGCGGCCGGATGTGATTCCGCGACCGCGGTGACGACGAGCGCGCCCTCGGGCTCCCGAAACACCCGGGACAGGGGGGAAACCTTCAGACGCCCGTCCAGCACGATCCGGCGATGCGGACGGGAGCCCCCTTTTCGCAGGCGGCGGTCGAGGCGGGGATCGTCCTGCAGGACAGTCCCGGCGCCCACGAGGACGGCGTCGTACTCCTCGCGAAAGAGGAGCGCGCGCCGGCGAGCCTGTGGCGCCGTGATCCATCGACTGAGACCTGTCCCGGACGCCGTCTTTCCGTCCAGCGTCGCCGCCCACTTCGCGAGAACGAACGGACGCCGTTCACGGATCCACGTCCGGAACTTTTCGTTCTGCCGTTCCGCCCGCCGTCGCACTTCCGCCCCGGCGAAGAGGACCTCGACGCCATTGCCTCGGAGCTCCCGGACCCCGCGCCCGGAGGCGAGCGGGTTCGGGTCGCGCGCGGCGACGAACACGCGCCGGACTCCGGCCGAGGCGATCCGGGGAGCGCACGGCGGAGTCCGCCCGTAGTGCGCGCAGGGCTCGAGGGTGACGTAGAGGTCGGCGCCCCGTCCGAGAGGGCCGGCGCGGTCGAGAGCCGCGGCCTCGGCGTGGGCGCCCCCGGCCCGCCGGTGCCACGCCTCCGCGATGGTCCGGCCTCCGCGGACGACGACGGCCCCGACCATCGGGTTCGGGGAGACCGTGTACCGGCCGCGTTCCGCGAGCGCGAGCGCCCGATCGAAAAAAGCCGTCCCGTCCGGAGGCGTCAACTCGCGGCGCCGCTCACGGCCGCTTCCTCCGGGGCGTCGCCGAACAGGGCGCGGGCGTACTGCGCGGCGTCGAAAGGCACGAGATCGTCGACTCCCTCGCCGACGCCGACGAAGTGCACCGGGAGGCCGAGCTCGCGGTAGATCGCGAGCACGATCCCCCCGCGCGCGCTGCCGTCGAGCTTGGTGAGCACGACCCCGGTCGCGCCCGCCGCCTCGACGAACCGCCTGGCTTGCGCGAGCCCGTTCATCCCCGTCGTCGCGTCGAGCACGAGGAGCACCTGGTGGGGCGCGCCCGGCACTTCGCGCGCCGCGATCCGCCGCATTTTCGCGAGCTCCTCCATCAGGTTCTTCTTCGTGTGCAGCCGACCGGCGGTGTCCACGAAGAGCTTCTTCGCGCCGCGGGCCTTCGCCGCGGACATCGCGTCGAAGAGGACCGCAGAAGGGTCGGCGCCCTCGCGGTGCCGGACGACGGGGACTCCGAGGCGTTTTGCCCAGATCTCCAGCTGCTCGATCGCGCCCGCGCGAAAGGTGTCCGCCGCCGTCAGGAGCACCGGCCGGCCGAGCGCGACGTCACGCGCCGCGAGCTTGGCGGTCGTCGTGGTCTTGCCCGCCCCGTTCACGCCGACGAGGAAGATCACCTCGAGGGGGACGTCCGGAGGCGGGACCGGCCGCGGGCCGGCGGCGAGCATCCGCTCGATCTCCTCGACGAGGATCCCCTTCAGCTCGGCAAGGTCCCCGCGCCCCGTCGAACCCGCCCGCCGGCGCACCGCGTCGGCCAGGGCCGCCGCCGTCTCCGCTCCGACGTCGGCCTCGAGAAGAGCTTCCTCGAGCGACTCGAGAACCGTCTCGTCGAACCCGAGCCCCTTCTTCACCGCGGTCCCGAGCTTCTCGAGGATCTCGGTGTGGGTCATGAAGAGCCCGCGCCGGACTTTGGAAAAGAAGTTCCCGCTCATCGCAGAGGATTATTACCGGACTCGTGCTTGTCCGGAACGGAGTGTCGCCGCGTTAACTGACCCTCTCTCTTTGGCGGCGCGCGGACGGGCGGGTCGGTAGCGGCAGAGTTCCTGGCGCGCCGGCGCCTCAGAGCCTCGGGGGGATGGAACTCGCGCCGGCTTCCAGCAAGAGCCGCGCTTTCGCGCCGACCTCGCCGCCGGGATCGAGCTGAATCGTTCGCTCGAGGTACCGGCGTCCGAGCTCCGACTTCTTGAGCGTCACGAGAGTGAGACCGAGCCGGAGGTGGGCCTCGGCATTCTGCGGATCGATCTGCACCACCGCCAGGTAGTCTTCCGCGGCTCCTTCGAGGGAGCCGCTCGACTCGCGCGCGATGCCGCGCCCGATCAACGCCGCCGAGGACTTGGGGTCGCGCGACAACGCGGTCGTGAAAAACGCCTCGGCCGCGCCGAAGTCCTTTTGTCGCTGCTTCAACCGGCCGCGGTTGATCGCGGCATCGAGCCGATCCTCCCGCGCGGGCGAGGCCTCCGCGACGGCGAAGTCGGCCTCGGCCTCGGCGAAGCGGGCGAGCTCCATTGCCGCCATTCCGCGGTGGATCCGGTAGAGAGGCTTCTCGGAGTCGAGCTCTACGGCGCGGCCGAAGGACGAGAAGGCCTCCTTGGACCTCCCCTGCATGAGGAGCGCGACGCCGAGCCCGTCGTGGTTCTCCGCGTTCTTCGAGTCGTGGGGAAGGACGTCGCGGTAGGCGCGCTCGGCTTCCACGGCGCGGCCCTCGCGCAGAAGGACCGCCGCCATCCGCGCGTTCAGGAGGACCTCCGCCGAGCTCGTCTTCTTGGTGCTCGCGCAGCCGGGGAGAAGGATCGCGAGGACGGTCGCCGCGACGAGTGGGAGAGCGCCCGGGAACTTTCTCAACCCGGCTCCACCAGCCGGAGGGGTGCGGGCGCTTGCGCGGGCGTCTCGACCGGCGGCTCTTCCCGCGCGATCGGGACGAGCTCTCCCTTTTCGTAGGAGCGGATCAGCGCGGCCACGACCGCGGGGTCGAACCGGTTGCCGGCGAGATCTCTCAGCCTCTGGAAGACGAATCGAATGTCCATCGCGCGCTGATAGGGCCGGGTCGTCGTCATCGCGTCGAACGTGTCGGCGACCGAGACGATGCGCGCCTGGAGAGGGATGTCTTCGCCCTTCAGGCCGTCGGGATACCCGCCCCCTTCCCACCGCTCGTGGTGGTGCTTCATGCCGGGGATGACGTCCTTCAGCTCCGGAATCGCCGACATGATCGCGGCGCCCTTGGCCGGATGGGTCTTCATGATCTCGAACTCTTCTTCCGTCAGGGCGCTCGGCTTCCGGATGATGCGGTCGTCGATCCCGATCTTCCCGACGTCGTGAAGGAGCGCCGAGAGCCGGACGCGCCGGACCTCTTGGGCCGGGAGCTCCATTTCCCGCGCAACCTGCGAGGCATAGCGGGCGACCCTCTCGGAGTGGCCCCGGGTGTAGGGGTCCTTCGCGTCGATCGCGGCGGCGAGGGCCCGGATCGAGTTGATGAAGAGCTCGTGGTTCTCGCGCGCGGCGCGCTTCAGGTTGTCGAACGCGTCGCGGATCGATTCGCTCATCCGGTTGAAGTTCTCGGAGAGGTCCGCGAGCTCCGCGGTCCCGGTCACCTTGACGTTCGTGCCGTACTGTCCCTCGCTCACGAGGCGGCTGGAGCTCGCGAGCTGCGCGATCGGTCGGGAGATCCGTCGGGCGGAGAAGAGACCGAGGAGAAGCGCCCCGGCGAGCGCCGCCGCGCTCCACAGCAAAGTGTCACGGACCATCCGATCGACCGACGCGAACGCCGCGTCGAGGTCGCGCTCGAGGAGCACGCCCCAGTCCGGCTGGCCGACCGGGGCGATCGAAGCGAGAACGCCTCGGCCCGGCTGCACCTCGGAACGCGTCACGCGCGCGGGGAACCGCTCGAAGTCCGCGACGAGCGAGGAGGGATGCTTGCGCGCGCCGCCGGCGGCGAGCGGAAACAGAATGCGGCCGGAGCGGTCCACGAG